>CAZGTK010000189.1:0-5517 GCA_964528415.1 uncultured Burkholderiales bacterium
TGGTGGTGGAGGGGCCGATCGGCGCCGGCAAGACCTCGCTCGCGCGCGCGCTCGCGGACCGGCTGAACTGCGCCCTGCTGCTGGAGGAGCCGGAGGCCAATCCGTTCCTCCCGCGCTTTTACGAGGATCCGCGCCGCTACGCGCTGCCGACGCAGCTCAACTTCCTGTTCCACCGCGCGCGCACCTTGGCAGCGCTCAAGCAGCTGGATCTGTTCCGCCGGCTGACCGTCAGCGACTTCCTGCTGGACAAGGACCCGCTGTTCGCGCGCATCAATCTCGACGACGAGGAATTGGCCCTCTACCACGAGGTCTACCGCAACGTCCGCCCGCAGGCGCCGGCCCCGGATCTGGTGATCTACCTGCAGGCGTCGGCGGAGAACCTGGTGGCGCGCGTGCAGCGGCGCGCCATGGATTACGAGCGCGGCATCGCCGAGGATTACCTGCGCCGGCTGGCCCGGACGTACGCGGAGTTCTTCCACGGCTACGACGCCGCGCCGGTGCTGATCGTGAACAGCGACAACCTCAACTTCGTTGATCGGCGCGCCGACTTTGAATTACTGTTGTCGCGCATCGCCGCCATGCGCGGCGCGCGCGAATTCTTCAACCGGGGGTGACCATGCGCATCACGCTGACGACGCTCGCCAAAATGGCGCGCGAAGGCGACAAAATCACCATGTTGACGGCCTACGACGCCAGCTTCGCGGCGCTGCTGGACGCCGCCGGCGTCGACACGCTGCTGGTGGGCGACTCGCTCGGCAACGTGATCCAGGGCGAGGAAACGACGCTCCCGGTCACGCTCGAGCACATGATCTACCACACGCGCTGCGTCGCGCGCGGCGCCAGGCGCGCGCTGGTCATCGCCGACATGCCGTTCGGCACCTTCCAGGTCAGCCCCGAGAAGACCTTCGAGAACGCGGCGCGGCTGATGGCGGCCGGCGCGCAAATGGTCAAGCTCGAAGGCGGCGTCGAGATGGCGGAGACCGTCGCCTTCCTGGTGAAGCGGGGCGTGCCCGTGTGCGGGCACGTCGGCCTCACGCCGCAGTCGGTGCACCAGCTCGGCGGCTTCAAGGTCCAGGGGCGCGGCGACGCGCAGGCCGCCAGGCTGCTCGATGACGCCAAGGCGATCGCCGAGGCGGGTGCCGGCCTGATGGTGCTGGAAGCCGTGCCGGCGACGCTGGCGCGGCAGGTGACCGCATCGGTGGAAACGCCCACCATCGGCATCGGCGCGGGCGTCGATTGCTCCGGCCAGGTGCTTGTGCTCTACGACATGATCGACGTTTTTCCGGGCAAGAAGGCGAAGTTCGTGCGCAACTTCATGGCCGAGGCCGGCAGCATCCAGGGCGCCGTCGAAGCCTTCGTCAGGGCGGTGAAGAGCCGCGCCTTTCCCGGGCCCGACGAAAGCTTCTGATGGACATCGTCACCACGGCAGGCGCGCTGCGGCAGCGCCTCGCGGGGCGCGAGCGCGTCGCCTTCGTCCCCACCATGGGCAACCTGCATCAGGGGCACCTGGCCCTGGTGCGGCAGGCGCAGGACCTCGGCGCCCCGGTGGTGGTGAGCATCTTCGTCAACCCGCTGCAATTCGGCCCCGGCGAGGACTTCGCCACCTACCCGCGCACGTTCGACCAGGACTGCGCCCAGCTCGAGGCGCTCGGCACCGACCTGGTGTTCGCGCCTGCGACGGGCGAGATGTACCCCGCGCCGCAATCGTTCTTCGTCGCGCCGCCGGCGATGGCGGACACCCTCGAGGGCGCGCATCGGCCGGGCTTCTTCCGCGGCGTCGCCACCGTCGTCCTCAAGCTGTTCAACCTGGTGCAGCCGCGCGTCGCCGTGTTCGGCAAAAAGGATTACCAGCAGCTGGCGATCATCCGGCGCATGGTGCTGGAGCTCAACCTGCCCATCGACATCGCCGCCGGCGAAACGGTGCGGGCCGGCGATGGTCTCGCGCTGTCGAGCCGCAACGGCTATCTCTCGCCCGCGGAGCGGGCGGAAGCGCCGCGGCTGTATCGGGTGCTGGCCGACATCAAGGCGGCGGTGGAGGCCGGCGCCCGGGACTTTCGACGGCTCGAGGCCGAGGCCTGCGCGACCCTTGACAAGCATGGCTGGAGCCCCGATTATGTTGCGTTGCAACAACGAGACACGTTGGCGCCGGCCCAGCCGGGCGACCGGGCACTCGTGGTACTGGGGGCCGCCCGGCTCGGCACCACGCGGTTGATCGACAACCTCGAGGTCGCGCCGGCGGCATGAGAGCGGTTACAATCCCGCGCCTTGCCAGAGGGGGTAACAGCCATGCAACGCACCATGCTCCAGGCCAAGCTCCATCGCGTGACCTGCACCCACGCGGAGCTGGACTATGAGGGCTCCTGCGCCATCGACGATGCGCTGCTGGACGCGTCCGGCATCCGCGAGTACCAGCAGATCGACATCTACAACATCGCCAACGGCGAGCGCTTCACGACCTACGCGATCCGCGCGCAGCGCAACTCCGGCGTGATCTCGGTGAACGGCGCCGCCGCCCACAAGGCGAAGCCCGGCGACCTGCTGATCATCGCCGCCTACGCCGGCTATTCCGAGCTGGAACTGCAGCGCTACCACCCCAGCCTGGTCTACGTGGACGGGGCGAATCGCGTGGTCAGGAAAAAGGACCGGATTCCGGTCCAGGCCGCCTGAGAGGCGCGGCGCCCTGCCGACGGCCCCCGCGCGGGGCCGTTTTCGTTGGCTCAGGCGGCGGGCGATGCCATGCGCCGCGCCCGGCGCCAGGCCGCGAGGCGGGCCAGGTCCTCGGGGCGGTCGAGATCCCACGTCGGCGGCAGCAGCCGCACCCGCCACCCCAGCGCGTCCATCCGCCGCGCGGTCTCGTGCAACACCGAGGGCCCGCCCCACGCGATGCCGCGAAACACCGCCGGCTCCGGCGCGCGCAGCCCGATCAGCGCGTAGCCGCCGTCGTCGACCGGCAGCAGGACCGCGTCGGCGCCGCGCGCCAGCGCCGTCGCGGCCTCACCCAGCGTTTCCGGCGTCAGGGCCGGGCAATCGGTGCCGATGACGAGCACCGCCGGGGCCGCTTCGAGTCCGTGTACGACGGCCGTGAGCATCCGTTCGCCGAGGTCCGCGCCGCGCTGCGCGGCCAGAACGACGCCGAACCGCCGCCGGCACCGCCGAAAAAAGGCATGGTCCGGCGACGGATGGGCCCAGAGCGTGACCGGGCCCGTCCCCGCGGCGACCGCCGCGGCGACGGTCTCCCGCGCGAGGCGCTGGTGGAGCGCCGCCGCGCGCGCCGCGCCGAGCACCGGGATGAGCCGGGTCTTGGCGGCGCCCGGCACCGGCGCGCGCGCCATCACCGCGATGCCGCACGCGCCCACGTCAGCGATACAGCCTGGCCAGCCGGTCCGGCGCGACGCCGAGCGCGTACGCGGCGCGCAGGCCCCACATCAGCGCGATCGTGCGCAGCACGCCGCGCTCTTCCCAGCGCCGGCTCGACGTGACGACGCGCGAGCGCAGGCACAGCGGGGCCCCGCTGCGCCTAAGCCGCTTGGAAAGGGCGACGTCCTCCATGAGGGGGATATCGGGGAAGCCGCCCGCGGCGACGAAAAGCTCCCGCTCAACGAAAAGCGCCTGGTCGCCGGTGGCGATACCCGTCATGCGCGAGCGCAGGTTCATCGCCCGCTCCACCACGCGCAGCACCGGGTGCTTGCCCGAAAGCCGCACGTCGAAGCGGCCCCAGCCACGGCCGGATTCGCGCAGCCCCGAGACGATATCGTCGGCCGCGGTTTCGGGCAGTCGGGTGTCGGCGTGCAGGAAAAGCAGAACATCGCCCGGCGCGGCCGCCGCGCCGGCGTTCATCTGGCGCGCCCGGCCCCGCGGCGCGACGATGACACGGTCCGCAAGCCCGCGCGCGACCTCCACGGTCCGGTCCCGGCTGCCGCCGTCGGCCAGCACGACGCAGTGTCCGTGCCGGCGCAGCGGCGCCAGCGCGCCGAGCGTCTCGCCGATGGCGGCCTCTTCGTCGAGCGCCGGGACGACGACCGCGAGGCGCACGGCCGCGCCGCTAGGCCGCCGCGCAGCGCGGTCTGGCGCCGCGTGAGGGCGCGCGGGCCTGGGCAACGGTGAAATCCGGGCCGCGCAGGATGCGATCGAAGTACGACTCATACGCGGCCGACTCGGCCGGCCAGGCGGCGAGAAACGTCTTCTGCCAGCGCGGGTAGTCGTATTCGACCGCGATCGCCTCGAGGTGCACGTTGCCCACCTTGACGCCGTACAGCGCCTTGCCGGCAAACCGGCGGGTCGAGATGCGCGTCACCAGCCCGAAGCGCGTGCCCTTGAAATTCGGCATGCCGGCGGAGCCGTTATTGGCCACGGCGGCCAGGCCCCGCGGCGTGTCGAACGTGCGCAGCGCCGGCAGACAGGTGTGGCTGGACGCGAAGACCTCGACGTTGGCGGCGCCGAAGATGCCGGGCAGCCGCGCCATCGCCTCGATCGAATCGAGCGCCTCGACGGCGAAGTCCCAGCCGGCCAGCGAATGCGCGTCGCCGTGCACGAAACCGACGCGGGTCTCGCCCACCTCGCCGACGCAGAACATGGGCAGGCCGCCGAGCCGTTCCCGCAATTCCGGAAAGCCGCGCGCCGTGTCGCGCAGGCGCTCGACGATCACGTTGGAGCGCCGCACGACGCCGTCGGGCACCCACCCCGGGTAGGCGCAGCCGCAGCCGGCGCTCTTGAGCTCGCGCGCGATCTCGGTCTCGACGTTGCCGCGAAGCGCCGTGTGCTCGAGCGCGCGCCGGCTGACCGAATCGAACAGCGCCGGGTCGACGTCGAACCAGTGGAAATCGCCGTTGAACACGACCCGCACGGCGCCGCTCTCGGCTGCGGCCAGGTTCAACACGGCGTCCAGCGCATAGGGGTTCCCGTAGAGGCCGCCCACGGCGTAGGCGGTGTCGGCCGAAAAATCGGCCGGCCGATCGAACACGCCGGGCTCGTAGCGGTAATCCGTCGGGCAGGTGCGCCCGGGCGGAAAACCGTTGGCTGTCCTGTCGTGAAAGACGTCCATCGGATTCGCTGGAAAAAAGGGTTTAGTCGCGCCGCTGCGCGCCGCCTTACGCGACCCGGCCGGCGGCGGGCAGGCTGAAACAAGCGGCGTATTCTACCCCGCGCGACGGGCCAAACAAAAAGCCGGCCATGCGGCCGGCTCTTGCGCGGAAGACCGCCGCCGCTCAGCCCTTGGCGACCTCGTGCTTGGCCATCAGTTCCAGCGCCTTGACCATCGCGGAATGGTCCCACGCGGCGCCGCCGTTGGCGCGGCACGCGTTGAACAGCTCCTGCGCGGTCGCCGTGTTCGGCAGCGAAATGCCGAGGGCCCGCGCGCCCGCCAGCGCCAGGTTGAGGTCCTTCTGGTGCAGCTCGATGCGGAAGCCCGGGTTGAACGTGCGCTTGATCATGCGCTCCCCGTGCACCTCGAGGATCTTCGACGAGGCGAAGCCGCCCATCAGCGCCTGGCGCACCTTGGCCGGATCGGCGCCGGCCTTG
>CAZGTK010000190.1:0-5506 GCA_964528415.1 uncultured Burkholderiales bacterium
CATGATCGCGCTCGCCGGCATCATCGTGCGCAACTCCATCCTGCTGGTGGATTTCATCAACCTGAAACGGGCCGAGGGCATGGACTTCGCCGACGCCGTGGTGGCCTCCGCCGCCACCCGCGCGAAGCCCATCGCGCTCACCGGCATCGCCGCGATGGTCGGCGCGCTGTTCATCCTCGACGACCCGATCTTCAACGGCCTGGCGATTTCGCTCATCTTCGGCATCCTGGTCTCGACCGTGCTGACGCTGGTGGTGATCCCGGTGCTGTACTACGCCGCCTTCCATCGTCGGGAGCCGGCGGCATGACCCCGTTTTTTCGCGCAGCGGCGCTTTTTTGCTTAGCATAGGAGGCACTCACCATGACCACGGAACGCATCGTCCGCATCGTCGCGGGCTTCTTCGTCCTGCTCTCGCTTGCGCTGGGCGTCGAGGCGAGCCCCGTATTCCACAACGTGAACTGGCTGTGGTTCACGGCGTTCGTGGGGCTCAACCTGTTCCAGAGCGGCTTCACCCGGTTCTGCCCGCTCGAACTCATCCTCAAGAAGCTGGGCGTGAAGCCGGCCTGCGCAGCCTGAGCCCGGCGGCGCGCGCGCCGCTCGCTCTGCGGGCGAGCCTGGCCCTGACCGGGCTCGCCTGGGTTCTCCCGTTCCTCTACTGGAAGCACCTCCCGCCGCTGCCGAGCCTGCACGCGGAGGCGGTGGCATTCGCGCTCGGCCTGGCCGCGCTGGCGTTCGGCCTGGTGCTGAGCGGCCGCGGCGCCGTCGAGCTGCCGCGCGTCGGCTGGGTCCTGCTCGTGCTCGGGGCGCTGTTGCTGCTGCAGCTCGGACTCGGCATGGCGCCGTATCCGGAGCAGATCCTGGTCGCGTTGCTGTACCTGGTGTGGGCGGGCGGCTGCGCCGTTCTGGGGCGCACGCTGGTGCAGGCGTTGGGCCTGCCGCGGGTTGCCGACGCGCTCGCGCAGGCGCTCGCCCTCGGCGGCGTCGCGAGCGTCGTGATGGCGCTGCTGCAGTACTACGACGCGCAGGGCGTGTGGGATGACTTCATCCTCGACCGCCACGCGGGCGTGTTCTTCGGCAACGTCGGCCAGGCCAACCACTTCGCCAGCTTCACCGCGATGGCGCTCGCCTCTGTCGTCTATCTGCAGGTCACCGGCCGCTTCGCGGCGCGCCTGGCGGTGCCCGTCGCCGGCGTGCTTCTGTTCGGGCTGGCGCTGTCGGGATCGCGCAGCGGCTGGCTCTACCTCGCGCTCTTCACGCTGCTGGCGCTGGCGGCCCGGCGCTCGGGCGATGCGGTCCGGCGGCGCGCGCTCGGCCGCTGGGCCGCCGGCCTCCTCCCGGGGCTGGTGGTCGCGCAGCTGCTGGCCAAGGTGCCCTGGCTCATCCCGGATCTGCCGGCGCTGACGTCGGCCGATCGCCTGACCGCTATCGCCGTGGGCATGGCGATCCGCGTCGAGGCTTGGCGCGGCGCGTGGGAGCTGTTCCTGGCCCAGCCGTGGCTGGGGTGGGGGCTTGGCGGCTATGCCCACGGCTTCTACGAGATCCTGGCGCGCTCGCCGGGCAGCCGCGCCATCGGCGAGGGCCTGTTCCACCACGCGCACAGCCTGCCGTTTCAGCTGCTGGCGGAACTCGGTGTGTTCGGGGGCGCCGCGGCGGTCATCGGCGTCGTCGGCTGGTCGTGGCGGTTCCTGCGCGCGGCGCGGATCGATGCGGCGCGGGCCTGGTGGCTCTCGTTGCTCGCCGTCATGGGCGCCCATAGCCTGCTGGAGTATCCCCTGTGGTACGCGTATTTCCTCGCCCCGGCGGCGTTCCTGCTCGGCGGCGGCGATCCCGCGGGACACGCGCTGCGGGCGGGCTGGGCCCTGCGCGGGGCCCTCGCCGGCATGCTGGCGCTCGGGGCGCTCACCCTCAACAACGTCGTCACCGCGGCGAACAAGCTCGAGTTCGAGCTCATGCTGAGCCGCTCGGCGCTGGATGCCGAGCAGGGCATGCGGCAGCTCAACGCGTCGATGCGCAGCCTCCATCGCGAGACGCTGCTCGCGCCCTACATCGAACTCATGTACGCGCGCTCGGTGCCGCTCGACACGGAGCGCCTCGACGAGAAACTGTTTCTCGGCGCCCAGGCAAAGCGCTTCCTGCCGCTGCCGGACGTGGCCTATCGCCATGCCGCGCTGCTGGCGCTGGCGGGGAAGCCGGAAGAAGCGATGACGCAACTGCGGCAGGCGGCCGTGGTCTACCCCGCGCACCTGCCGTCGTTCCTCGACGGCATCGCCCGCCTGCCGGAGGCGCAGGGCGGCGCGTTGCGCCCTTTGGTAGAATGGGCGGCCTTGGAAATCGGGACCGAGTAATGGATTTCGTGCAGGAACACATCTGGCTCATCGCCATCGCCGTCGTCAGCGGCGGCATGCTGTTGTGGTCGTTCGTCGGGCCGACCGTGCTGGGCATCCCCCTGGTCAACACCTTCGAGGCGACCCAGCTCATCAACCAGCGCGACGCCGTGGTGCTCGACGTGCGCGACGAGGGCGAGTTTCGCGCCGGCCACATCCCCCAGTCCAAGCACATGCCGCTTGCCGGCATCGGACCGCGCATCAAGGAACTGGACAAGTACCGCGACAAGCCGGTGCTGCTCGTCTGCCGCAGCGGCAACCGCGCCAGCGCCGCCGCCAGCCTGCTGAAGAAAGGCGGCTTCCAGGACGTGCGGGTCCTGCGCGGCGGCGTGATGTCGTGGGAGCAGGCGAATCTGCCGGTCGAGCGTACGTGACGAGCGCGGTGACGATGTACTGCACGGCGCTCTGCCCCTATTGCCAGATGGCGGAGCAGCTGCTGAGCGCGAAGGGCGTGCGGGACCTGGACAAGATCCGCGTCGATCTGCGGCCGGAGCTGCGCCTGGAGATGATCCAGCGCACCGGGCGCAGCACGGTGCCGCAGATATTCATCGGCGACACTCATGTCGGCGGCTACGACGATCTCGCCGCGCTCGACCGCGCCGGCGGACTCGACCGCCTTCTCGGCGGCTGACGCCGTGGCCGAGTCCGTGCACGTCGTCTGCGCGGGCTGCGGGGCGGTGAACCGCGTGCCGCAGGCGCGGCTGGGCGAGGAGCCGAAGTGCGGCAAGTGCTCGCAACCGCTGCTCCCCGGTCGCCCCGTGGCGCTGGACCGCGCGCGCTTCGACGACTTCGTCGGCCGCAACGACCTGCCGGTCGTGGTGGATTTCTGGGCCGCATGGTGCGGGCCGTGCAAGATGATGGCGCCGGTGTTCGAGCGTCTGGCGGGCGAGCTGGCGAGCCGCGCGCTGTTTGCGAAGGTCGACACCGACGCCGAGCAGGGCCTCGCGCAGCGCCACGGCATCCGCGGCATTCCGACGCTGATCCTGTTCCGGCGGGGCGCCGAGGCCGATCGGCTGACCGGCGCGGCGGACGCGCAGTCGCTGCGCCGCTGGCTCGAGGCCCGCGGCGTCTGATTCCGTGCCCGGGGCGATGCCGAGCCGGATAACCGAACACCAACAGGAAGGAAATGGTCATGAGCGACGAAGACAAGCAGGCCGGAGCGCAGCAGCAGGCGGTGTTCTCCATCGAGAAGCTCTACGTGAAGGATCTTTCCCTGGAGATTCCCAACGCGCCGAAGATCTTCCTCGAGCAGGGGCAGCCGCAGGTGGACGTGCAGCTCTCGACGCAGTCGCAGCCGCTGGAGAACTCCTTGTACGAGACGGCGCTGAGCGTCACCGTGACGGCGAAGCTCGGCGATCGCACGATGTTCCTGGTGGAGGCGGTCCAGGCCGGCATCTTCCAGATTCGCAACGTGCCCCAGCAGGACATGGATCCGGTGCTGGGGATCGCCTGCCCGAACATCCTGTTTCCCTACGTGCGCGAGGTCATTTCGGACGTGGTGTCGAGGTCGGGTTTCCCGCCGGTCATCCTGAGCCCGGTCAATTTCGAGGCCCTGTACCGCCAGCGCCAGCAGCAGGCGCAGCAGCAGCAGGCGGGAGCGGCGGCGTCGCACTGAGCCCGGCGATGCGGCGCCGCGGGTTGATCGCCGTCACCCTGGCCCTGCTGCTCGCGGGTCCGGCGTGGGCCGCCGACTATCGGTCGGTCGGCGCCGAGCCGGCCGTCCTCTACGACGCGCCGTCGGTCAACGCGCGCCCGCTGTATGTCGCCAGCCCCGGCTACCCGGTCGAGTTCCCCGTCGCCCGGCACATCGGGTCGACGGGGCGCGCCGCGGCGGGCGCCCGGGGGTGGATCGAGCCGCGCGCGCGCGCCGCCCCCGCGACTGTGCTGGTGTCGGTGCCGCTGGCGCAGGTGCGCGAGGCGCCCAAGGCCGGCGCCCGCGTGGCCTTCGAGGCGCAGCAGGGCGTGGTGCTGGAGCGCCTGGAGAGCACCGTGCCGGGCTGGATCCGCGTGCGGCATCGCGACGGCGCCGAGGGCTTCGTCGCCGTGTCGCAGGTGTGGGGCGCATGAGGATCGCGGTCCTCGGCGCCGGCGCGTGGGGCACCGCGCTGGCGATCACGTTCGCCAGGTCCCACGACGTGCGGCTGTGGGTCTGGGACGCCGCCGATCAGGAGGTCCTGCGCTCGACGCGCGAGAACGCCCGGTTTCTCCCGGGGTTTCCCCTGCCGGCGGCGGTGCGGATCGAGGGCGATGTGGGCGCCGCCCTCGAGGGGGTCGACGCCGCGCTGGTGGTGGTGCCGACGGGCGCGCTGCGCGAGACCCTGCATCGGGTCGCCAACGCGAGCGGCGCGGTCCCGGTTCTCTGGGCCTGCAAGGGGTTCGAGCCCGACACCGCCAAGCTGCCGCACCAGGTGGCCGGCGAGGTGCTCGGCAACCGGCGCGTGCTCGGCGTTCTCTCGGGCCCGAGCTTCGCGCAGGAAGTGGCGAAGGGCCTGCCGACCGCGGTCACGCTGGCCTGCACCGACGGCGGATACGCGGAGGACCTCGTTCGCCAGCTCAACAGCCAGACGCTGCGGCTCTACTACAGCGCCGACGTCGTGGGCGTCGAGGTCGGCGGCGCCGTGAAGAACGTGATCGCCATCGCAGCGGGAATCTCGGATGGGCTCGGTTTCGGCTACAACGCCCGCGCCGCGCTGATCACGCGGGGGCTGGCGGAGATGTCCCGCCTCGGCGTCCGCCTCGGGGGGCTCCAGGAGACGTTCCTCGGGCTCTCCGGCGCCGGCGACCTCATCCTGACCTGCACCGGGGACCTGTCCCGCAACCGCCGCGTCGGGCTGGCCCTGGCGCAGGGCAAGTCGCTCGGGAAAATCCTCTCCGACTTGGGTCACGTCGCCGAGGGCGTGCATACCGCCCGCGAGGTGCGCGCCCTCGCCGGCCAGCTCGGGGTCGAAATGCCCATCACCGAGACCGTCTGCCGCATGCTGTTCGATGGGCTCGACCCGCGCAGCGCGGTGGCGGCGCTGCTCAGCCGCGAGCCCAAGGCCGAAGGCCGCTGAGACGGCGCTCGCCCAGCGCGTTCCTGCCCTCGTCTACTGGCAGCCGGCAAAGCCCTGCTGCCGCCAGGC
>CAZGTK010000191.1:0-5465 GCA_964528415.1 uncultured Burkholderiales bacterium
GCGGGCTCTTCCGGCGGCGGCGGCGGGGGCGGCGGCGGCGCCTCGGCGCGCGGCGGCGGCGCCGGCGGCTCGCCGGCTTTCTTCGGGAACAGGAAGAAAAACGCGATCCCCACCAGGATGGCGATCACGATCACCCATGCGACGGTTTTTTTCATCGACTCGCTCCGCGCCCCTGGCGTCCGTGTCTTCTCGACAACTACGCGAGTCTAATCCGCATCGATCGGGCGCACAAAGGCGGCGCCGGATGCTCAGCGCGACGCCGGCGCCCCGACATCGCAGGGATACGCCTCGCGCAGCGCACCGACGACGAGCAGACCGGCGGAGCGGCCGCGGTGCTCCGGATGCGTCTCCAGATACTCGCCCACCACCTGCAGCTTCTGGCCCAGCGTGCCGAAGTTGGGGTTGAAGTGCTTACAGCCGGGCGCCGCGGCAACCCGCACGCCGTCCACCACGCCCTTCACGTACTGCTGGAAGGCATTGGCCTTCACCATCTCCACCCACGGCAGCAGGTCGCTGGGCGCGCCGCGCTCGACTTTCTGCCACGCCAGGTACTGGTCGTAGAGCCAGTGGCCGTCGGAGGTCTGCGCCGCGGCGGAGCCGGCGGCGGTCAAGGCAAGAGCGAGCAGGAGGCGGATGGCGTATCGGCACATGGCGGTCGAGCCGCGGCGGCGCGCGCGGCGGCAGCGCTATGCTACTCCGCCTTGAAGCCCGCCGCCTTGTGCGAGCCGTCGCAGAACGGCTTGTTCTTCGACTCGCCGCAGCGGCACAGGAAGGCCTCGGTGCCGCGCCAGCGCGGCATGCCGCTGGAGGCGATCAGCGTGACGTTGCCCCTGACGCGCAGCGGGCCGTCCTTGACCGGCTTGATCGCGAGCGGGCCGCCGTCGGCGGCGAGGCCCGGTCCGGCCTCGCCCACCGCGCCGTAGTCGCGGAAGCCGGCCTTCTCGTGGCTGTTGTCGCAGAACGGCTTCATCTTCGACTGGCCGCAGCGGCACAGCGCGGCGCGGAACCGCACGCCGGGCATGTCGGCCGGCGCGCCGTCGATGGCGAGCTCGCCGCGCGCGAAAAGCGGGCCGTTGTACGACACCGTCACCGTGTTGGCGGCGGCCGGCGCTTCCACGGCGCGGCCGTCCTTCGATTCGTACACCAGCGCGCCGCTCGGACAGCGCTGGCACACGTCGACGACGTCCTCCAGCGTGGTCAGGTCCGGCTGGCACCACGGCTGGCGGCCGCCGACGAAAAGCTCGCCCTTGGCGCGCCCGCACTCGCCGATGTGGATGCACAGCCGCTCGTCCCAGGTGACGTCGATGGCCTTGCCGGGGTAGCGGTATACGGGAGAGTCGCTCATGGGGTTCCTCCGCAGCGGGTTCAGGGGCTCAAGCTAGCACGCCGGCGCGGCGCGCCGCCACCGCGCCGCCGGCAGGGGCGTCCAACCTACAGCTTGTAGCCGATCGCGCGCAGCAGGTCCTTGCGCCACGCGATCTCCGCGTCGTCCTCGACGCCCTTCGGCGCGAAACCGTCCACCACGCCGAGGATGCCGCGGCCCTGCGCCGTTTCGGCGACGATCACCTCGGTCGGGTTCGCCGTCGCGCAGAAGATCCGGCACACCTCCGGCACCGCCTTCACCGCGTTGAGCACGTTGACCGGGAAGAAGCCCTCGCCGAGAAAGACGACGAACGAGTGGCCGGCGCCGATCGCCTGCGCGTTCCTGCGCGCAAGCTCGATCATCGCCTCGTCGGTGCCGGACCAGCGCACCAGGCACTTGCCGGAGGCCTCGCAGAACGCGAGCCCGAAGCGGATGCCCGGCACCGCGCCGGCCAGCGCCTCGTGGAGGTCCTCGACCGTCTTGATGAAGTGCGCCTGCCCGAGGATGAAATTGATCGGCTCGGGCTTGTCGATCGTTACCGTGAGCAGTTCCACGTCGTTCTCCTTCCGCCGCGGCGGCGCTCGCGCGTCAGCCGAACGGCTTCACGCCGATGAGCGGAGCGTGCAGCCACATCGCGAAGGCCGCCCAGGCGACCAGGCCGATCGCGACCGCGGCGATGTCGCGCGACACCGGCCCGGCGGCGTAGGTGACGCCGGCGCGCCGGTCGCGGCGCCGCGCGGCGACGTAGTCCACCACCGCCCAGGCGAGGAATCCGCCGAACAGCAGCACGTCGGCCAGCGTGCCGTTGGCGATCAGGTGCGAGAACGCCCACACCTTCACCCCCGCCACCATCGGGTGGCCGACCCTGGCCTTGATCCGCGTCCCCGGCACGTACGCCGCCGCCAGCAGGACGAACGCGGGGATCGTCAGCAACGCGGCCAGGTGCCGCGTCCACACCGGCGGATGCCACAGGAACACCGGGTCCATGCGCGCGCCGCCGTAGCCGTAGACGATCAGCACGAAACCGACGAGCGAGACCGCCGAGTAGACGAGCTTCCACGGCTTCTCGCCCATGCTGGCGATCCGGCGGCTGCGGAAATCGTCCGCGAAGATGCGCACCGAGTGGGCGCCGAGGAAGACGACGAGGCCAAGGACGAGCAGGGTCATGGGCGCTCCGACAAAGGTTCGGTTGGACGAAATTATCCCACGCTTGGACCGTCCCCACGCGCGGGGTTCCCGCCGGCGCGGTAGGATACGGACCCGGGAGGTCCACGACGTGAAGATCCTCATCACCGGCGGCGCCGGCTTCCTCGGCCGCCGCCTCGCGCGCGCCCTGCTCGCGCGCGGCACGCTGAAGGGCGCGGACGGCCGCGACCGCGCCATCGAGAAGCTGGTGCTGGCCGACGTCGCCGCCGCCGAGGGATTCGACGATCCGCGCGTCGAGGCCGTCGCCGGCGACATCGGCGACCACGTCCTGCTGCGCCGCCTGCTCGACGATCGCGTCGCCTCGGTATTCCACCTCGCCGCGGTGGTGAGCGCGCAGGCCGAGGCGGAGTTCGACCTCGGCATGCGCGTGAACCTCGACGCGTCGCGCGCGCTGCTGGAGGCATGCCGCGCGACGCGCCGCGTGCCGCGCGTCGTCTTCACGAGCTCGGTCGCGGTCTACGGCGGCGATCTGCCCGAGGTCGTCAACGACGACACCGCGCTCAACCCGCAATCCTCCTACGGCACGCAGAAGGCGATCGGCGAGCTGCTGCTCGCCGACTACACGCGCAAAGGCTTCGTCGACGGCCGCGTGCTGCGCGTGCCCACCGTCAGCGTGCGCCCGGGCAGGCCCAACAAGGCCGCGTCGTCGTTCGCGAGCGGCATCGTGCGCGAGCCGCTGAACGGCGTCGAGCACGTCTGCCCCGTCGCGCCCGACGTGCCGGTGTGGGTGCTCTCGCCGCGGCGCGCGGTCGACGCTCTGGTGCTGGGCCACGAGCTCGACGGCGACGCGCTCGGCGCGCGCCGCGCGGTCAATCTGCCGGGCGTGTCGGTGCGCGTGGCGGACATGGTGGCTGCGCTGCGCGCCGTCGCCGGCGACGAGGCGGCCGGGCGCGTGCGCTTCGAGCTCGACCCCGGCATCAACCGCATCATCGCCAGCTGGCCGGCGCGCTGGGACACGCGGCGCGCGGAGCGGCTCGGCTTCCGCGGCGACGCCGACTTCGCGGGCATCATCCGGGCGTACATCGAGGACGACCTCCCGGCGGCGCGCCGCTGAGCGCCCGTCCCGCCTCACGGGGTCGTCATGGCGACGACGCCACGACCGGGAATCTGCCCCGGGCGCTGCCGGCGGCGCGGCGAGGCATCGCGTATTGCGGGCGCCGTGAGCGTGGCCGGCGAGCCCCGGCCCGGCGCGCGTCAGCGAATCAGCGAATCAGCGAATCAGCAGCTTCGAGATCGCGTCGGCCGCCCGCTGCAGCGCCGGCACCGACGCCAGCACTTCGTCCACCGTGAACCGCGCGGTCGGCGCGTGCATCGACACCGTGGCGCAGATGCGACCGCGGGCGTCGTAGACGGGCACCGCAAGACCGATCAGGCCGCGCATGAACTCCTCCGACTCGATCGCGACGCCGGTCTTTCGGATGGTTTTCAGCCGCTCCTCGATGCGCACCGGATCGGTGATGGTGTTCTCGGTCCAACGCTCGAGCGGCGCGGCCGTGAGCAGACGCCGTCGCTGCGCGGCCGGCATGAAGCTCAGGAACAGCAGGCCGCTGGCGCCGCAGTGCAGCGGCACCCGCGACCCCGGCTGGAGATGCGTGCGCAGCGGCCAGTGGGATTCCACGCGGTCGACGTAGACGACCCAGTTGCCGCGCAGCACGGTCACGTTCACCGTTTCCCCGACCTCGCGCGCCAGCGCCTCGAGGATCGCGTGGCGGGCGCCGCGGCTGCCGGCGTTGAGCAGGCTGTCGAGCGCCAGCGCTTCCTGGCGATGGCCGATGACGAAGCGCTTCGTGCCGGGCTCCCGCTCCAGGTAGCCGAGGTCCTCCAGCACCGTGCACAGGCGGTGCACGGTGGGCTTGGGCAGGCCCACCTTCGGCACCAGGTCGACCGCGGCGACGGCGCCGTCGGCGCCGGCGACGGCTTCGAGGACGGTCAACAGGCGCGCACCCGGCGAAACGGCCGCCGCCGGCGCCGATTCGGCAAGCCGGGCCGCCTCGTTCGCGCGCGCGCGCCGCGAGAGCCTCGACTTGGTGGTCGTTGCGGATTCGGCTCGGGAGGTCATGGTGGGTCGTTCGCGCAGAGCGCCTTGCGGAGTCCGCTGCCGGGGCGCCGGCACGGCAGCGCCATGCTAACCCCCGCGGGGCCGGCAACGCCAGCCACAAGGGGCGACGGCGCCCGCAGGCCTCAGAGGTCGAGCACCAGCAGCGGCGATTTCGACCGGGCGCAGCAGATCAGCACTTCGCTCTCCTTTTCCTTCTCGTCGAGGATGTAGTCGCGGTGCTCGGGCTGGCCTTCGAGGTAGCGCGTGCGGCAGGTGCCGCACAGCCCCGATTCGCACGAGGTCGGCACCTCGATGCCGTGCTCGCGCAGCACCTGGACGATGGACTTGTCGTTCGGCACGTCGAAGGTCTGCCCGGTGCTGGCGACGCGCACCTGGAAGCCGACGCCGATGGCGCCGTCCATGTCGCCCGGCGCGCCGGCGTCGGGCGCGACCGCGGCCTCCCCCGCCGGCGCGGTGAAGTACTCGCAGTGGGTCGTGCCGGCGGGCCAGTGGGCCGACGCCGCGGCCACCGCAGCCATGAAGCCGCGCGGTCCGCAGTAATAGAGGTGCGTCCCGTCGGCGTGCTCGCGCAGCGCGGCCGCGAGATCCAGGCCCCGCGACGGATCGCCGCCGTCCCAATGGATGCGCGCGCGGCCCTCGGCGACCAGCGGGCGCAGCTGGTCGGCGAACGCCGTGCGCTCGGGCGTGCGGGTGCAGTAGTGCAGCATGAAGTCGGCGCCCGTGCGCCGCAGGTGGCGGACCATCGCCATCATCGGCGTGATGCCGATGCCGCCGGCGAGCAGCAGGTGGCGGGGCGCGCGGGACGGGGACCGCGCGGAGGGCGTGTGATCGTGCAGA
>CAZGTK010000192.1:0-568 GCA_964528415.1 uncultured Burkholderiales bacterium
AGACTGACGATGTCGATCCAGGGACTCAATCATTTCACCGTGCTCACCGACGACCTCGAAGCGACGCGGCGCTTCTACATCGACCTGCTGGGCCTCGCCGAGGGCGAGCGGCCGCCGTTCGGCTTCCCCGGCGCGTGGCTCTACTGCGGCGGGCAGGCGGTGCTGCACGTGATCGCCGGCCGCAGCCTGCCCGCGAGCCGCGCCGGCGTCATCGACCACATGGCGTTCTCCGCCACCGACCTCGACGGCTGGAAGGCGAAGCTCGAGGCGCGCGGCATCGAGTACGACCTGCGCCAGCAGCCGGGCACGGGGGTGTGGCAGATGTTCTTCCACGACCCCAACGGCGCGAAGGTGGAGCTCGACTTCGGCGCCCACGAGCATTGAGCCGCGCCGCGATCCCCGTCGACGCGCCGCGCGCGCCGCTCAAGGTGCTCGCGGCGCTGGCGCGATTCGTCTGGCCGTACCGGCATCGGCCACGGGCGTTAGCGGCTCGGCCTGAACACCGGTTGGCACCGGCAGAACCGGCAACACCTGGCCGCCCGCGGGCGGCGGGCTGTTGCCGTCCGCG
>CAZGTK010000192.1:578-5431 GCA_964528415.1 uncultured Burkholderiales bacterium
CGGGCCCGCGCCGCCGGCGCCGTCGTCGCGCTGGTGGTGGCGGCCGGCGCGTTCCTGATCATCGGCCAGGGGCTCAAGCGCGTCATCGACGAGGGCTTCGTCGCCGCCAACCCGCAGGCGCTCAACCACGCGCTCGGGTGGCTGCTCCTGATCGTCGGCGTGATGGCGGTGGCGACGTTCACGCGCTTCTACCTGGTTTCCTGGATCGGCGAGCGCGTCGTCAACGACATCCGTCGCGCCGTGTATTCGCACCTGCTCGGGCTCTCGCCCGGCTTCTACGAGGACGCCCGCACCGGCGAGGTCATCTCGCGCCTGACCGCCGACACGGCGCTGCTGGAGACGGTGGTCGGCACCAGCGTGTCGATGGCGATCCGCAACGCGCTGATGGGCGCCGGCGCGCTGGTGCTGCTGCTCGCCACCAGCCCGCGGCTGACCGGCCTCGTGCTGCTCGGCGTGCCGCTGGTGGTGGGGCCCATCGTCCTGTTCGGCCGCCGCGTGCGGCGGCTCTCGCGCGCGAGCCAGGACCGCGTCGCCGATCTCGGCGCCTACGTCGACGAGACGCTGCACGAGATCCGCACCGTGCAGGCCTACGGCCACGAGGCCGAGGACCGGCGCGTGTTCGGCGCGCGCATCGAGGCCGCTTTCGCCACCGCGGCGCAGCGGATCCGGCTGCGCTCGGCGCTGATCGCGGCGGTGATCCTGCTCACCTTCGGCGCGGTCGGCGTGATCCTCTGGGTCGGCGGCCACGACGTGCTGGCCGGACGCATCACTGCCGGCGAGCTCTCGGCGTTCGTGTTCTACGCCGTCGTCGTGGCCGGTGCGGCGGGCGCCATCTCGGAGGTGATCGGCGACCTGCAGCGCGGCGCGGGCGCCACCGAGCGGCTGATGGAGATTCTGCGCACCGCGCCGCAGGTCGAGGCGCCGGCGCGGCCGCTGGCGCTGCCGGAGCCGCCGACCGGCCGGGTGCGGTTCCAGCGCGTCACGTTCTTCTATCCGTCGCGCCCCGGCCAGGCGGCGCTCGACGACGTGAGCCTCGAGGTCGAGCCCGGCGAGCGCGTCGCGCTGGTGGGGCCGTCGGGCGCCGGCAAGACCACGCTGTTCCAGCTGCTGCTTCGCTTCTACGATCCGGCGGCCGGTGCCGTCAGCATCGACGGCGTCGACCTGCGGCTCGCCGACCCGACCGAGGTGCGCGCGCGCCTCGCGCTGGTGCCGCAGGAGCCGGCGATCTTCGCCGCCAGCGTCGCCGAGAACGTGCGCTACGCGCGGCCGGGGGCGGGCCTCGCCGACGTGCGCCGGGCCTGCGAGGCCGCGTACGCGACCGAGTTCGTCGAGCGCCTGCCGCAGGGCTACGACACCGAGCTCGGCGAGCGCGGCGTGCGCCTGTCGGGCGGGCAGCGCCAGCGCGTCGCGATTGCCCGCGCCATCCTCGCCGACCGGCCGATCCTGCTGCTGGACGAGGCCACCAGCGCGCTCGACTCGGAGAGCGAGCGCATGGTGCAGGCGGCGCTGTCGCGCCTGATGGCGGGGCGCACGTCGCTGGTGATCGCGCACCGGCTCGCCACCGTGAAGAACGCCGGGCGCATCGTCGTGCTGGACCGCGGGCGCGTCGCCGGCGTCGGCACCCACGCCGAGCTCACGCGCGCGAATCCGCTGTACGCGCGGCTCGCCGAGCTGCAGTTCGGCGCCGCCGCCTGAGCGCCGCGGCTAGGGGTGGGCGCCGCGCAGCGCGCTGACCTGCGCCTGCAGCGCCTCCGGCGTGAGGCCGTCCGGCGGCATCGGCGGCGCGACGACGAGGCCGACGCGGGCGAACAGCTTGCGCGGCACGAGCCGGCCGAGGCCCTTGTGCTTGCGCGTGAAGAGACTCCCCCACAGGCCCCGCAACGCCATCGGCACCACCGGCACCGGCGTGCGCTCGACGATCGCGCGGATGCCCGGCCGGAACTTCGCGATCTCGCCGTCGGCGGTCAGCGCGCCTTCGGGGAAGATGCCCACCACCTCGCCCGCCTCCAGCGCCCGCGCTACCTCGTCGTAGGCCCGCTTCAGCAGGTCGGGGTCCTCGCGCGCGGGCGCGATCGGGATCGCGCGCGTGTGGCGGAAGACGAAGTTAAGGACCGGCAGCTTGAAGATGCGGTGGTACATGACGAAGCGCACCGGCCGCGGGCAGGCCGCGAGGATGATGAGCGCGTCGACGTAGCTCACGTGGTTGCACGCGATCACGGCGGGGCCCTTCGCGGGCAGATGCTCCAGGCCCTCGATGCGCAATCTGTACACGGTGTGGACCAGCAGCCAGACCAGGAAGCGCTGCAGGAATTCCGGCACCAGCCGGTAGATGAACACGGCGATGGCGGCGTTCATCAGCGCGGCGGCGAGGAAGAGCTGCGGGATGGTGAGGCCGGCCTTGAGGTAGGCCGCCGCCACCACCGCCGCCAGCGCCATGAACAGCGCGGGGCGGATGTTGTTGGCGGAGATGACGCGCGCGCGGGTCGCCTCGTCGCTGCGGGCCTGGATGATGGCGTACAGCGGCACGATGTAGAAGCCGCCGAACAGACCGATCAGCAGGAAGTCGGCCAATACGCGCCAGCCGCCCGGCGCGGCGAGGAACGCGGCCAGCGTGACGCCGGACTGGGCGCCGTCGGGACCGGCGAACGCGAGGTCGACGCCGAACACGGTCAGACCGATGGAGCCGAACGGCACCAGCCCCAGCTCGAGCTTGTGCGCGGAAAGGCGCTCGCACGCGAGCGAGCCGGCGGCGATGCCGACGGTCAGCGCGCATAGCAGCAGCGTGACGACGCCCTCGGTGCCGCCGAGGACGATCTTGGTGTAGTTGGGGATCTGGGTCAGCACCAGCGCGCCGTAGAACCAGAACCAGGAGTTGCCGAGGATCGACAGCAGCACGGTGCGGCGCTGCCGCGCCAGCGCGAACGCCCGCCACGTCTGGGTCAGGAAGTTCCAGTCGACGCGCAGGTCCGGCGCCGGCGCCGGCGCCGGCGGTATGCGCAGGCTCGCGATCCAGCCGGCGGCGGCCAGGACCACCACGCCGGCCGCCACGGCGGCGACGCCGGCCTCGCCGAAGCCCGCCAGCGCGCCGCCGATCACGGTGCCGATCAGGATGGCGACGAAGGTGCCGGTCTCCACCAGCGCGTTGCCGCCGACCAGCTCGGCGGGCCGCAGGTGCTGCGGGATCAGCGCGTACTTCGCCGGCGAGAACAGCGCGGACTGAAGGCCCATGAAGAACAGCGCGCCGATCAGCACCGCCGAGCTCTGCAGCCAGAAGCCGACCGCCGCGACCGCCATGATGGCGATCTCCAGCAGCTTGGTCGCCCGGATCAGGCGCGCCTTGTCGTACTTGTCCGCCAGCTGGCCGGCCGTGGCGGAGAACAGGAAGAACGGCAGCACGAACAGGCCGGCCGCGAGGTTGACCGCGGTGTCGGCGTCGAGCGTCGTGAAGCGGGCCGTCTGGTACGCCATCAGCACCAGCAGGGCGTTCTTGTAGACGTTGTCGTTGAGCGCGCCGAGGAACTGGGTGGCGAAGAACGGCCCGAAGCGGCGCGCCGCCAGCAGGCGGTACTGGCTGTCCGCGGGCGGCGGCGCGGATTCCTTCGCCGGGATGGTGATGGCGGCTCCTTGGTCGTGCGGGCGGGGCGTCGTTGCCCCGGCCATGGTCGGTTGCGGCGCGCGGCGTGTCAACGGCGGGAGGGGCCGACCACTCCCGCGCGCGGCGCGCTGCGCTTATGCTTGCGCTTTCCGCCGTTCGACAAGGAAGCGCGATGAACCAGCCTGCCGACAACCGCCTCGCCACCATGACCGGCGCCGAGGCCGCCGTGCGCATGCTCGAGCTGCACGGCGTCGAGGTGATCTTCGGCCTGTGCGGCGACACGTCGCTGCCGTTCTACGACGCGCTGGCGCGGCTGGACCACGGCATGCGCCACGTGCTTGCCCGTGACGAACGCTCCGCGTGCTACATGGCCGACGCCTACGCCCGCGTGAGCGGCCGCGTCGGCGTCTGCGAGGGGCCCAGCGGCGGCGGCGCCACCTACATCCTGCCGGGCCTCGCCGAGGCGAACGAATCGTCGATCCCGGTGCTGGCGATCAACACCGACGTCTCCGTGTCCTCGCGCGGGCGCTACGCGCTGACCGAGCTGGACCAGCGCGGCCTGATGCATCCGCTCACCAAGTGGAACGCGGTGCTGGACCGCGCGGCCGACGTGCCGCGCGTGCTGCGCGCCGCGTTCACGCGCATGACGACGGGGCGCCCCGGCGCCGCCCACGTCTGCCTGCCGTTCGACGTGCAGAACGGCGCCGTCGACGCCGACGACGTCTGGGCCGACGCGAGCCTCGGCGTGTTCCCGTCGCGGCGCGTCGGCCCCGACCCCGCGCTGGTGGAGCGGGCCGCGCGCCTGCTGGCCGAGGCGGCGAACCCGGTGTTCGTGGTCGGCGGCGGGGTGGTCATCGCCGGCGCCGAGGCCGAGCTGGCGCGGCTCGCCGAGGCGCTGGGCGCGCCGGTGGCCACCACCATCAGCGGGCAGGGGGCGATTGCGGACGCCCACCCGCTGGCCATGGGCGTGGTCGGCAGCAACGGCGGCACGCCGGAGACGCGCGAGCTGCTGGACCGCGCCGACCTCGTCGTTTTCGTCGGCTGCCGCGCCGGCTCGGTCACCACCGAGCGCTGGCGCCATCCCGCGCCCGGCCGGGTCAAGGTGCTGCACGTCGACGTCGATCCGACCGCGATCGGCGCCAACTACCGCACCGAAGCCAGCGTCGTCGGCGACGCCGGGCTCGGCCTGGCGGCGCTGGCCGCCGCGCTGCCGGCCGGCGTCGGCCGCCGGCGCGAGCTCGACGCGGCGGCCGTCGCC
>CAZGTK010000193.1:0-5429 GCA_964528415.1 uncultured Burkholderiales bacterium
CGCGATCACGCCCGCCGCCATCAGGCCGGCGCAGGCAAGGTAAGCGCGGCGCGGCACGCGCGCGCCGTCGAGCCAGTTCGGCATCGCCGTCATGAGAAAGCCGAAGATGAAGAACGGCATCGTGCCGAACAGCATGAGGTAGCCGTGCGCCCAGCCCGGCGGCAGGGCGCTCAACGCCGGGCCGTAAAGCCCGCCGTAGCGACCGACGAGATCCGCCAGCCACCAGAGCATCGCCACCAGGACCTGCACCATGCCGAGGAAGAACAGGATGCGGTGCGGCGCCGCCGCGAGCTGCCGCCACGCCGCCGCGCTCCCGCGCCGCCGCGGCGCGTCGCAGGCGGCTCGATCACATGAGCGGATTGACATCACGCATGTGCTCCGCGTCGGCGCGCGCGACGACCGTCTCGAACGGCTCGAACGCGCCCGATTCCAGGTCCAGCATGAGGACCTTGCCCTCGTCGATCAGGTAGTGCCAGCCGTGGATGGACAGCTCGCCGCGCTCGACCCGCTCGCGCACCATCGGGTAGTCGAGCAGCCGGCCGAGCTGCAGCGCCACCGAGCGCTGCTCGGTGCGGAAGTACGCCTCCGGCGAGCCGGTGACCGGCAGCGTCGCGTCGCGGCCCAGCGCCAGCCAGTGGCGCAGGTGATGCGCCTCGGCCGGCACGTCGTGGTAGAGCGCCTTGATCGCGCCGCAGTGGCTGTGGCCGCACACCACGACGTGCCGCACGCCGAGCTGCAGGACCGCGAACTCGATCGACGCGGCGGTGCCGTGGTAGCCCGCCGAGGCGTCCCACGGCGGAACGAAGTTGCCGGCATTGCGCACCACGAACAGATCGCCCGGCCCGCAATCCATGAGCAGATTCGGCACGATGCGCGAGTCCGAGCAGCTCAGGAACAGCGTCGTCGGGTGCTGGCCGGCTTCCACCAGCTCGCGGAACTGGCGCCGGAAGCGGCGGAAGGCGCCGAAGTGGAAGCGCTTGAGCCGCGCCAGGATCTCGTCGTCGAGCTCGGGCACGCCGCCCCCGCCTACTGCACCAGCGGCGAATCGGCCTGCAGCAGATCGACGCCCTCGAGCTCGGCCTCGCCGGCGAGCAGCTGCACGTACTGCGCCAGCGCGCGGTGCAGCGCGTGCTCTTCCAACCAGGCCGCGATGCGCCCGTGCACGGCCTCGAACGGCAGCTGCCGACCCGCCACCCGCCGCACCACCTCCACCACGTGGAAACCGTGGCGCGTGCGCACCAGGAAAGGCATCACGCCGATATGGCTGCTGCCGAACACCGCCTGGTCGAACTCGGCCGCCGACGCGCCGCGCGAGAGCTGGCCGAGATTGCCGCCATGCGCCGCCGACGGACAGTTGGACTCGGCGCGCGCCAGCCCGGCAAAGTCCGCCTGGCCCGCGCGCAGCCGCGTCAGCGTCGCCTCGGCCCGGCCGCGGATCAGCGCGACCGGCGCGCCCGGCCCCACCGCGTAGAGAATGTGACGCACCTCCGCCAGCTCGCCGACGCGGAAGCGATCCGCGTGGCGGTCGTAGTAACGCCGACACTCGGCCTCGGTCGGCGACGGCGTTCTGACCTCCCGCTCGAGGAGCCGTTCGACAATCGCCTCGTCGCTGGCCGCCTCGATGCCCAGCGCCCGCGCCCGCTGCAGCAGCAGCTCCTGCACGGCCAGCCAGCCGGCCGCCACCGCCCGCGGGTCCTCCGCGCCCTCGTAGCAGCGGCTCTCGCGCTCGATCGCCGCCTCGTCGATCGGAATGCCGTTCACCCTGATCATGACACGCTCCCTCGTCTTCAACGCGGCGACAGCGGAACGATGCGGATCGTTCCGGCAGGCGCCGATTCGTCATGGCCCCAAAGCGCCGGCCACGCCCTGACCAGAAACACGAGCAGGCCGGCGACGAGCGCCGCGCCGCCCGTAGCCAGCGGCGCGATGCCGCCGCCGAGCGCCCCCGCGGCGAGACCCAGCGCGCCGGCGTGCGCCAGCGCGAGGTTCACCCAGCCCCACGCGCCGCCGCGCACCGGGCGGCCGGTGAACCGCGGCAGCATGTGCGCGCCGAGGCCGACGATCAGCATCGTCACGGCGCCGGCGCCGAGCAGGTGCACGCCCAGGGTCCGCTGCGCGCCGGCCCCGAGCCAGCCGCCGTCGACGAGAAGCGCGGCTCCGGAGAGCAGCAGGTAAGCCATCGACGAGACGACGAACGCGCGGTTGTCGCGCGAGAGCATGATGCCGGCATGGTAGGCGACGCCCTTCGGCCGTGGCGGCGCATCCGCCACCAGCTCCCGCGCCTCGGCCGGCGACTGCACGCCGACGGCCACCAGCACGCCGTCGACGATCAGCGAGGGCACGCTCTTCAGCCGCAGCCGCGCCACCAGCGCGCGGCCCTCCGGCTGCGCCATGTCGAGGACGGTGAAACGGATGTCGCGCTCGGCGGCCACCTGGCGCCAGACCTGCTCGGCGGCCGGGCAGGTCGGGCACCACTCGGACACCAGCAGCACGACGTCCTTCCGGGCGCGCTTGTCGTTCATCGTCGTCAATCCATGCAGCGCATGCACTGGACGTCGTAGCGATCGATCCAAGCCCGCAGGGCCGCCAGCGCCTCGTCGCCGGTCGCGAGGTGCTCGAGCGCGCGCGCGGGATCGTCGGGCTGCATCTCCACCAGCCAGGCGTCCGTGTACGGCGCCACGTTGATGAGGCCGGGGTTCTCCAGCACCGCCGGGTTGCGCGCCGTGATGGTGCCGTCGAACGGCGCCGGGATTCCGCCGGCCCACTTGCCCGACTCGAGCCGCGCCAGCGGCTTCTTCCAGCGGCGGTGGCTGCCGACGTCCTTGATCGTGACGTACTGCACGCGGCCCGCCATCGTCTGCGACGGATCGGTGATGCCGATGCGGTAGCCCTCCCCGGCCGGCTTGACCCAGCAGTAATCGAGGTCGTACCAGAGCTCGGGCGGCAGCTCGCAGCCGCGGTATTCGCTCATCGCGCATCCAGCGGCCCGGAGAGCCGCACCGAGAGCACCATGTTCCAGGCGAACAGCGCCATGGCCGCCACGCTCAGCGCACCGCCAAGGGCGACGAGCCAGTCCGCCAGGGCCAGGAAGCCGGCCACCAGCAGCGGCAATCCGGCGTTGGCGAGCCAGAACTGCGCGCTGGCGACGCGCTCGGAGCGCAGCGGGTAGCCGCCGAAGCGCGGTATGACGTGCAGCCCGACGCCGTAGATCGTCATCATGACGAGGCCCAGCAGCATAAGGTGGCCGTGCGCCCGCGGCACGTTGCCCGGCACCGCGCCGGGCGCCAGCAGGTGGGCGAGCGCGAGCAGCCCGCCGATCACGCCGTAGATCAGCGCGAGGGCGACAAAGCGGCGATTGCGCTTGTGCACCGCCCCCCCGTCAGCCCCGGCTGCGCGCCACCTGGTGCGGCCGGAACAGGTAGCCGATCGTGGCGAACCCGCTCCAGACGTGGACGAGCCGCGTGAACGGGAACACCAGGAAGATCGTCATGCCCAGCACGAGGTGGAGCTTGAAGATCATGGCGGCGTCCGCCACCAGATCCGCCGCGCCGCCGCGGAAGGTCACGATGCGCTGCGACCACTCCATGAACTTGAGCATCTCGGCGCCGTCGCGGTGCTGCCAGGACACGCCGATCGAGAGCAGCCCGAGGCCGAGTTGCGCCAGCAGCAGAAGCAGGATGACCCAGTCCATGGTCCGGGTCGTGGCGCGGATGCGCGGCTCGGCGGCCCGGCGACCGATCAGCAGCGCGAGCCCGGCGAGGCACATCAGGCCGAACACGCCGCCGGCGACGATGGCCAGCATCTGCTTGGCCGGCGCGCTGACGCCGAGCGCGTGCCAGACCGACACCGGCGTCAGCAAGCCCACGAGGTGGCCGAAGAAGATGCCGAGGATGCCGATGTGGAACAGGTTCGAGCCCCAGCGCAGCTGGCCGCTCTTGAGCAGCTGCGAGGAGTCGCTCTTCCAGGTGTACTGCTCGCGGTCGAAGCGGATCAGGCTGCCGACGAGGAAAACGGCCAGCGCGATGTAGGGATAGATGCCGAACAGGAACTGGTTCAGGTAATGGGCGGAGCTCATCGCTTCCTCCGTTAGGTGTTGCGGGGGACGAAGTTGACCGGCGCGACCCGGGGACCGCTGCCGCAGCCGGCGCCGCTGCCGCAGGCCGCCTGCGGCCCGAACACCACCGGCTCCTCCGCCCACTCCTCGTCCATGCTCTTCTCCGCCGGGCCCGCCCGCCGCGCCGCGGCGGGATCGAGGCCGGGCTCGCCGGCAAGCGCGAGCAGCGCCGCGAGCACCGCGCTGTGCCGGCTGCCGCGCGCGGCGAGCGCTTCGCCGATGCCGCGCAGGATGTGGGCGCAGTCGGCGAGCATCTCGCGCGCCTCGGCCGCCGGCGCGAGCGACAGGTACTCGAGCATCGCCGGCAGGTAATCCGGCAGCTCGCGCGCGCTGAGCTCGAGACCGGCCCGGCCGTACACCGCGCGCAGGTCCACCATCGCCTGGCCGCGGTCGCGGGACTCGCCGTGGACGTGCTCGAACAGATGCAGCGAGGTGGCGCGGCCGCGGTCGAACAGACCGACGTACCCTTCCTCCAGCTCGTACGCGTCCGTCGCGGCCATCTCGCCGATCAGGCCCGCCAGGTCTTCCTTGATCGCGCGCGGCAGCTCGCGCGCCGCGCCGATCGCCTGCGCGATCTCCGGCAGCGCCGCACGCAGCTCGTGGTCGGGATAGCCTAGGAGCGCGCCGAGGGCTCTGAGCAAGCGGTTCATGGGGCCTCCTATGCAACCGTCTTGATGGGGATGGTCTTCTTCCTGCCGCCGAACAGGCTCGTCGGCGACTGTCCGTCGGAGCAGCCGTTGCCGAACGAGAAGCCGCAGCCGCCGCGCAGGTCGTAGGCGTTCTCGGCGTACTCCCGGTGCGTGGTCGGAATGACGAAGCGGTCCTCGTAGTTGGCGATCGCCATGTAGCGGTACATGGCCTCCGCCTGGGACTCGGTCAGGTCCGCCTGCTTCAGCACCTCCAGGTTGCGGCGCTGCTCCACGTGCTTGTCGCGCATGTAGGCGCGCATGGCCAGCATCCGCTCCAGCGCGCGGCGAACCGGCGCCTCGTCGCCCGCGGTCAGCAGGTTGGCCAGGTACTTGAGCGGGATGCGCAGCTCGCTCACGTCCGGAATCGCGCCGTTCACGCCGATCTGGCCCGCGTTGGCGGCGGCCTGGATCGGGGAGAGCGGCGGCACGTACCACACCATCGGCAGCGTGCGGTACTCGGGATGCAGCGGCAGCGCGACTTTCCAGTCCATCGCCATCATGTAAACCGGCGATTCCTGCGCGGCCTTGATCCACGCTTCCGGCACGCCGTCGGCGCGCGCCTGCGCCTGCACCTGCGGCGCGTGCGGGTCGAGGAACAGCGACAGCTGCGCCTTGTACAGGGACTT
>CAZGTK010000194.1:0-5427 GCA_964528415.1 uncultured Burkholderiales bacterium
CCGCCAGCGCCGCCGGAACCAGCAGCGCGAGCGCCAGCCAGCCGCGGCCGCGCCCGCGCGCAACGCGCCGCCCGCAGTGCGGGCAGGTCCGCGCGGCGCCGTGGATGCGCGCGCGGCATGATCTGCATCGGCTAGCCAATCCCACCTCCGAGGGCCGCGGCTCGGCTTCGTGCGCCGCGCGGGCCCGGCCATCGGCGCCGGGATTGCCGGCGCCTCTGCTTGCCAATCTAGGCCCGGCGTGGGAATCTATCCAATGAATTACGTATAACTCAGACTTTCACATGCTGAATCTCCGTAGCGTCGACCTGAACCTGCTGACCGTGTTCGAGGCGGTCTACGAGGAGGCCAACCAGGCGCGGGCGTCGGAGCGCCTCGCCATGACCCAGCCCGCCGTCAGCAACGCGATGGCGCGCCTGCGCCAGGTGGTGGGCGACGAGCTGTTCGTGCCCGGCCCGCGCGGCGTGACGCCGACGCCGATCGCCGACCAGTTCTACGCCCAGGTGCACCCGGCGCTGGAGCTGGTGCGCGAGGGCATCGAGGGCGGGCGCAGCTTCGATCCGCGCACGAGCACGCGCACCTTCCGGATCGCGGTGAGCTACGCGGGCGGGGCGCTGGGCGCCGGCGAGTTTCTGCGCTGGGCCCGGCGCGGGGCGCCGGGCGTGACGGTCTCCGTGCGTCCCCTGTACCGGCGCGCCGAGCTGGCCAAGCGGCTGCGCGAGGGGCGCCTCGACCTGGCGGTCGACAACTCGCCGGTGGCGGACGCAGACGTGACCAGCGAGCCGCTCATGACCGAGCCGCTGGTGGTGATCGCCCGCGGCGGCCACCCGCGCGTCCGCGGGCGGCTTACGCTGAAGCAGTTCCTCGCCGAGGAGCACGCGGTCCACTACGAGTCGCGCCAGTCCGACGCCGAGCCCGAGATCTACGCGGCGCTCGCCGGCCTCGGCCACCGCGTCGTGATCGAAGTCGCCTCCGCGCTGGGCCTGCCGATCGTCGTGAGCCAGACCGACCTGCTGGCCGTGGTCACCGCGCGGATGGCGCGGTTCTTCGCGAAGCCGCTCAAGCTCCAGACGCTGGCGCCGCCGTTCAAGGCGGCGCCGATACCGGCCTACCTGATCTGGCACCGGTCGCGCGAGCGCGACCCCGGCCACCGCTGGCTGCGCGACGGCCTGCGGGCGATCTTTTACCAGGCCTAGCGAGGCATAATACGGGGCTGGCGGCCGGCAATCCCGCAGCGGCGCCGGCCAACAACAACCACTCGCGCCGCCATGCTCCCCGTCACCCTGCGCCTGCCGGTCAAGATGCTGCCCCAGCCGGACGACGTGACCTGCGGGCCGACCTGCCTGCACGCGATCTACCGCTACTGGGGCGAGGACGAGCCGCTGGCGAAGGTCATCGGCCGCACGCGCAGGCTCGAGCACGGCGGCACGCTGGCCGTGTTCCTCGCCTGCGACGCGCTGCGCCGCGGCTACGGCGCGACGATCTACACCTACAACCTGACGGTGTTCGATCCCACCTGGTTCGCGCCCCAGGTGGACCTGGCGGAGAAGCTGCGCCAGCAGCGCAAGGTGAAGCGCGACGCCCAGCTGCAGCACGCCACCGAGGGCTACCTCGAGTTCCTCGCGCTCGGCGGCCGGCTGCGCCTGACGGACCTGACGCGCACGCTGATCCGCGGGCTGCTGCGCCGGCGGCTGCCGATCCTCACGGGCGTTTCCTCCACCTACCTCTACCGCGACGCGCGCGAGTGGGGGCCCGACGACACGCCGGACGACATCCGCGGCCAGCCGCAGGGGCATTTCGTCGTGATGGCGGGCTACCAGCGCAAGGAGCGCAAGGTGCTGATCGTCGACCCCTACGATCCGGACGCCAGCGGGCCCGGCCGCGGCGATTGGATCAACATCGACCGCGTCGTCGGCGCCGTGCTGCTCGGCATCGTCACGCACGACGCCAACCTGCTGGTCATCTCGCCCCGCGACGGGAGGCGCGCGTGAGCAACATCCTGATCGTGGTCGAGGAGCCGCGGCAGTGGCCGCTGCACATCCCCGGCGTCAACGTGGTGCCGGCGCGCGCCTACCTGACCGATCCCGCCTACGCCGAAGGGCGCTCCGACAAGGTGTTCAACCTCTGCCGCTCCTACCGTTACCAGAGCCTGGGCTACTACGTCTCGCTGCTGGCGGAGGCGCGCGGCCACAAGCCGATGCCGCGCGTGAACACGATCGAGGACATGCAGTCCCAGAACCTGGTGCGGCTGCTGACCGAGGACCTCGAGGAGCTGATCCAGAAGCTGCTGGCGCCGATCAAGGCGGACGCGTTCGAGCTCTCCATCTACTTCGGCCGCAACGTCGCCAGCCGCTACGACGCGCTGGCGCAGCAGCTGTTCAACCTGATCCCGGCGCCGCTGCTGCGCGCCGCCTTCAAGCGCCGGCGCGGGCGCTGGCGCGTGCAGGCGGTGCGCCCGATCGCGGCCAGCGACATCCCGCCGCAGCACCAGGAGTTCGCGATCCAGGCCGCCAGCGACTACTTCGGCGGCCGCTACAAGCGCGCGCGCAAGCGGCCCGAGGCGCGCTTCGACCTCGCCATCCTGCACGACCCGCGCAACCCGGAGCCGCCGTCGAACGAGAAGGCGCTGCGCAAGTTCGAGCGCGCGGCGGAGGCGGTCGGCCTCGACCCCGAGTTCATCACGCGCGACGACTACGGGCGCCTGGCCGAGTACGACGCGCTGTTCATCCGCGACACCACCTTCGTCAACCACTACACCTACCGTTTCTCGCGCCGCGCCGCCGCCGAGGGGCTGGTGGTGATCGACGACCCCGAGTCGATCCTCAAGTGCAGCAACAAGGTCTACCTGGCCGAGCTGCTGGACCGCTACAACGTGCCGACGCCGAAGACGCTGCTCGTGCATCGCGGCAACGTGAAGCAGGTGATTCCCCACCTGTCGCTGCCGTGCGTGCTGAAGCAGCCCGACGGCGCCTTCTCGCTCGGCGTGATCAAGGTCGAGTCGGAGGAGGAGCTGGAGGCGAGGGTGCGCGAGCTGCTCGAGGACTCGGAGCTGATCGTCGCGCAGGAGTGGCTGCCGACCGACTACGACTGGCGCGTCGGCATCATCGACGGCCGCGTGCTCTACGTGTGCAAGTACTTCATGGCGAGCGGGCACTGGCAGATCGTCCAGCGCAAGGACGGCGCCAAGCCGGTGGAAGGCAAGCACCAGACGCTGGCGGTGGGCGAGGCGCCCGAGGAGCTGCTCAAGGTGGCGCTGAGGGCGGCCAACCTGATCGGCGACGGCTTCTACGGCGTCGACCTGAAGCAGGTCGGCAACCGCTTCTACATCGTCGAGATCAACGACAACCCCAGCGTCGACGCCGGCGTCGAGGACGACGTGCTCAAGGACGCGCTCTACCGCGAGGTCATGGGCGTGATCGTGCGCCGGATCGAGGAGCGCAAGCGGAGCCGCCAGGGATGAGCGCGCCCCTGCACGCCTTCCGCGGCGTCGGCATCGAGCTCGAGTACATGATCGTCGACCGCGACACGCTCGCGGTGCGCCCGATCGCCGACGAGCTGATCCGCGCCGAGACCGGCGCCTACGCGAACGACGCCGAGCGCGGCGCCTACGGCTGGTCGAACGAGCTCGTGCTGCACCTGGTCGAGATCAAGAACAACGCGCCGGCTCGCCGGCTCGAGCCGCTCGCGGCCGGCTTCCAGGACGAGATCCGGGCCGTCAACGCGCGCCTCGCGCCGCTCAACGCGCAGCTGATGCCCACCGCCAGCCACCCCTGGATGGACCCGCGCGTCGAGGCGCGGCTGTGGCCGCACCAGTACGCCGAGATCTACGCCGCCTACGACCGCATCTTCGACTGCCGACGCCACGGCTGGGCCAACCTGCAGAGCATGCACGTCAACCTGCCCTTCGCCACCGACGCCGAGCTCGCGCGCGTGCTGGCCGCGGTGCGCGTGACGCTGCCGCTCCTGCCGGCGCTGGCGGCGAGCTCGCCGATCGCGGACGGCGCGCCGAGCGAGTTCGTCGACTTCCGCATGCACTGCTACCTGACCCACGCCGCCCGCATCGCCTCGATGATGGGCGACGTGATCCCGGAGCCGGTCGGCGGCGAGGCGGAGTACCGCACGCGGATCCTCGAGCCGATGTACCGCGAGATCGCGCCGCTCGACCCCGCCGAGGTGATGCGCGACGAATGGCTCAACGCGCGCGGGGCGATCGCGCGCTTCGACCGCCGCGCCGTGGAGATCCGCGTCATCGACACGCAGGAATGTCCGCGCGCCGACCTCGCCGTGGCGGCGGCCACGGTGGCGGCCGTGCGCGCAAGCTACGACGAGCGCTGGGCCACGCTCGCCGAGCAGCAGCACTTCCCGGTGCGGCGGCTGCTGAAAGTGCTGGGCGCGTGCATCCGCGACGCCGAGCGCGCGGTGATCGACGACGCCGATTACCTGCGCCTGCTGGGCTACAGGGGCGCGCGCTGCTCCGCCGCCGAGCTGTGGTGGCACCTGCTGCAGGAGACGCTGCCGCACGCGGGCCGCGCGGCGGCGCCGTGGCGCGAGCCGCTCGCGCTGATCCTGGCCGAGGGGCCGCTGGCGCGGCGCATCCTCGCCGCCGTCGGCAGCCGGCCGTCGCGCGCGCACCTGGAGGCGGTCTACCGCGGGCTGTGCGACTGCCTGGCGCAGGGCTGGCTGTTCCGCGACTTCCGCTGATGGCGCGGCGGCCGGCCGGCGACGCCTTCCTGGTCACCTGCGAGCACGGCGGCAACCGCGTCCCCGCGCGCTACCGGCCGCTGTTCCGGGGTCACGAGGAATTCCTCGACAGCCACCGCGGCTACGACGCGGGCGCGCTCGCGCTCGCCCGCGAGCTTGCCGCCGCTCTCGGCGCGCCGCTGGTGGTGTCCACGGTGAGCCGACTGCTGGTCGATCTGAACCGATCGCTGCACCATCCCCGCCTGCTCTCCGCCGCGACGCGCGACGCGCCTGCCGAGGCCCGCGCGGAAATCATCGCGCGCCACTACCTGCCCTACCGCGACGAGGTGGAGCGCCGCGTCGCGACGGAGGCGTCGCGCGGCCGGCGCGTCGTGCACGTCTCCGCCCACAGCTTCACGCCGAGGCTCAACGGCATCGAGCGCACCGCCGACGTCGGCCTGCTCTACGATCCGTCGCGGCCGGGCGAATCCGCCCTGTGCGCGGCGTGGCAGGCGGCGCTGCGCGAGCTGGCGCCTCACCTGCGCGTGCGGCGCAACTATCCGTACGCGGGCAAGTCGGACGGCCTGACGAGCCACCTGCGTCGGCGGTTTCCGCCGCGCGCGTACGCTGGCATCGAGCTCGAGGTCAACCAGGCCGTCGTCCTCGCCGGCGGTCGCGGCTGGACCGCCCTGCGGCGCGACCTCGTGCGCGCGCTCGCCGCGGCCCTCGCGCGCCCGACCGCGCGGCGCC
>CAZGTK010000195.1:0-5419 GCA_964528415.1 uncultured Burkholderiales bacterium
GACGCGGCCGCGGTCTCGCCGGTGATGGCGTTGACGCCGTCCACCGAGACCACGGTCAGCACGCGGCCGCCGCTGCGGTTCGCGAGGCGCACCTCGTACTCGTGCCCCGGCGTGCCGGCGACGTAATGGCGTCCGCGGTGATGGTAGACCGGCAACTCGCGCCCGGCGGTGCGGTCGTAGAGGGTGACCTGCACCGTCGAGCCGCCGCGGTGGGCGTGCGCACAGCCGGCGAGCGCCAGCAGCAGGACGGCGGCCAGAATCGACTTGAGCATGGCAGTATCCTTTCCTTTCGGTTGCGACAACCCTGTAAACGCCGGCTGGCGAGAAACGGGTTGCGCGCTCCGCTTTGGCCCGTCGCCATGAGCCCAGCCCGAGCCCTCCGCCGAATCGCCCTCGCGTCGCTGCCGCTCGGGCTGCTGGCGGCCTGCGCTTCCGCGCCGACCTCCGTTCCGGCCCCGGTCGCCGAGTGCCGCGCCTGGTTCGAGGCCATGGACGAGGAGGTCCGCGCCGCCGGCGTCGCCGATCCCGTCGCCGCGCGCATCGACGGCTTTCCCTACCTGCGCGCCGACCGCCTGCTGGCGAGCTTCGGCGCGCAGCCGCTCGGCGACGCCGCGTTCGCCGGCTGGGTCGAGCGCCTGGGCCGCCTCGACCAGCAGGCCCGCCGCGCCGAGCTCGCCAACCTGCCCTCGCCCGCGCGGAAGCGGCTGGCGGCGCGCACGCCTCAGCGCAGCGCCGAGGTGGACTGGCTGCTCGGCCACGCGGCGCAGTGCCGCGACCGGCTCGCCGCCGACGATCTGGCGTCGCCGCCGGACCGTCTCGCGCTGCGCGAGGCCGCGCGCGTTCCCGACGACTACCTTGGCTGGCAGCGCGCGCTGGGCCTCTACCCGCTCACCTCCGTCGCGTTCAAGGCCGGCATCGCCGCGTGGCACGACGACGTCGCCGCCGTCTACGCCAAGCCGCTCGACGCGCTGCCGGTGCGCGGGCGCCTGCTCGCCTACCGGCCGCACGGCGAGCGCACGCTGTCCCCGCCCGAGGTGGCGGCGATCCTCGCGCGCTCGCGCGACGCCGCGCTCGGCATTCCCGAGCCCCGCTTCGACGACGAGCGCGCGCTGCTGGAGGCGTTCGCGCCCGTCTGGATCGTGGACACGCAGACCGACGACGACCGCATCGGCGACCCGGTCGTGCGCCGCGGCCGCCCCTGGCCCGAGATCGACACCCGCATCCCGGTGGTCTACGCCTACGTCTCGCACACGCGCTTCGACGGCGACACGCTGCTGCAGCTGAACTACGTGACCTGGTTTCCGGCGCGGCCGCGCGTGGGCGAGTCCGACCTGCTCGGCGGCCCGATCGACGGCATCACCTGGCGCGTCACGCTCGCAGCCGACGGCACCGTGCTCGTCGCCGACACCATGCACAACTGCGGGTGCTATCACCTGTTCTATCCGTCGGCGCGGCTCGCCCCGCGCGACCGCGGCGGCGAGTGGGTGGAGGCGGCCTTCGTGCCGCAGCGCCTGCCGCCGCTCGGGGCGGGCGAGCGCTACGCGCTTCGCGTCGAGAGCGTGACCCACTACGTCGAGCGCGTCGCCGCCGTCGGCGGATCGGGCGAGGCCGTGGCGTACCGGCTCGACGACTACGACCGGCTGCGCGCGATCCCGCTCCCGGGCGGCGGCCACCGCAGCCTGTTCCGCGCCGACGGCATCGTGCCCGGCAGCGAGCGCGGCGAGCGCGTTCTGTTCTGGCCCATGGGCGTGCCGGAGCCGGGCGCGATGCGCGCGCGCGGCCGCCACGCCACGGCGTTCGTCGGCCGGCGGCACTTCGACGACCCGTTCGTGTTCGAGCGCGCGTTCGCGCCGGCGCGCTGACGGAACCTTGGCCGGCGCCGGCGGTCTGTCGCGAGGATCAATCGACAGGAGGCAAACCCATGAGCGGATTCATTCCCGGCTTTCCGGGCGACGGCGTGGTCACCGTCAACCGCGTGGTCCTGAAGCCCGAGTACACGGTGGAGGACCTGGAGGAACGCGTCGCCATGCTGTGCGAGAACGTGAAGACCTACCACTCCGACACCGGCTTCGTCGGCGGCTTCGTGATGCTGAACGCCGGCATGGTGTCCAACGAGGGCTCCACGGTGGGCCAGGCGGTCGCGAGCCCGGTCAAGGACCGGGAAGCCCTGATCGTGACCTTCTGGCGCAGCTTCGAGGAGCACGAGGCATCGCACCGCAGCGACACCTTCCAGCCGCTGTTCCGCCAGGTGCTGGCGTTGTGCGAGAACGGCAACGAGGAGATCGCCTACCGCATGCTGTGGTCGGGCAAGGGCTACAGCCGCGAGGAAGCCGCGGCCGCGCGCACCGCGAAGGAGCGTTTCGCCAGCGCCGCCTGAGCGGCGCTCCGCCGGGGGTCAGTGGATCGGCGGCGAGTAGAGCAGGCCGCCGTTCTTCCAGACGGCGTTCAGGCCGCGGCTGATTTTGAGCGGCGAGCCGCCGCCCAGATTGCGCTCGAAAACCTGCTGGTAGTTGCCGACCTGGCGCACGATCTGCAGGGCCCAGTCGCCCGGCAGCCCGAGAGCCTTGCCGTAGCTGTCCTCCTTGCCGAACAGGTGGGTGAGGTCGGGGTGCAGCGCGACCTCGCGCACCCGCATCACGTTCTCGCTGGAGACGCCGTGCTCTTCCGCCGCCAGCAGGACGTTCAGCGTCCAGCGCACGACCTTGAACCACTGCTCGTCGCCCTCGCGCACCGCCGGGCCCAGCGGCTCCTTGGAAATCACTTCCGGCAGCACCACCGCGCTCTCGGGCCGCGCCAGCTCGGTGCGCAGCGCGTAGAGCTGCGACTGGTCCGAGGTGATGACGTTGCACTTGTCGGCCTCGAACGCCGCCAGCGCGGCCTTCGCGCTGTCCACCGGCACGATCGAGGCGCGCATCAGGTTGACCTGGAAGTAGGTGGTCACGTTGTCGATGCTGGTGGTGCCCTTGATCGCGCACACGCGCGCGCCGTCGAGCTGCAGGGCGCTCCTCAGCCCCTCGCCGCGCCGGGCGAGGAAGCCCTGGCCGTCGAAGTAGCTGACGCCGGCAAACGTGATCCCCATGGCGGTGTCCCGCTGCAGCGTCCAGGTCGAGTTGCGCGACAGGACGTCCACCTCGCCGGCGGCCAGCGCCGGAAAGCGCCGCTGCGTGTCGAGCGGCACGAACTCGACGCGGTTGGCGTCGCCGAGAGCCGCCGCCGCCACCGCGCGGCAGAAGTCGGCGTCGAAGCCGCGCCACTGGCCGGCGGCGTCCCGCGCCGCGAAGCCGGGCAGACCCGGATGCACGCCGCAGCGCACGGCGCCGCGCGACTTCACCTGGTCCAGCGTGCCTGCCTGGGCCGGGGCCGCGGCAAGCCCGAGTACCGCGACGGATGCGGCCAGCAACAAGGTCTTCATGCGATGCTCCCCTCTCGGTTCATGCGGCGCGGACCGTCCCGGCTCGCTCACCAGCGAAACAACGCCCACTGCGGCGGGCGGAAGTCCATGCCCAGCGAATGACGGCTCTGCTCCCAGCTGCCGGTGCCGTTGGGGTCGACGAGGTAGTACGGCGCCCCGACCTGCGGCTGCACGCGGATCATGTACAGGTTGTTGTTGACGCGAAATTCCTCTTCGCGGCGGTTGTCGTACTGCCGGATGGTGACGTCCGGCTCGGTCACCGCCTGCAGGCGGTCCTGGTCCGCCGGCAGCGGCGCGCTGCCGGGCCGCTCGCGATCGAACTGGATGCGATCGTCGGCGGCTTCGCCGGAGGGGAAGTGCAGCAGCATGGCCGCCAGCGGCGCGGCGAGCAGGCAGAGCAGGCGTTTTCGGCTGGGCATCGAATCGGCAGCGACCCGCCCGGGAGCGGGCGCGAAGCCGGCATCATACCGTGACCACGCCCGCCTGCGCCATGCGGCGGAACTTGCGCCGGAGCGCGGGCCTCCTACCTGCACGATGACCGCCCGCTCCGCCGTCGCCTACACCGTTCGATTGCTCGACACCTTCGACGGGATCGACGCCGCGCCGCGCGCCGGCGACGCCCGCTTCGTCAACCTCGACGCCGAGGCCGCGGCGCGCCTGCACGAGGTCGAGGCCTTCCGCCTGGCGGTGCTGCTCGGCCCCGGCGCGGCGCGCTGCTTTCTGCGCGGGCGCCGCGATCCGGCGCTGATGCGCGGCGAGCGGGTCGAGATCTCCTTTCCGCCGCGCGGCCCGCGCTAGCGCGGGCGGCGCCCGAGGACGCGATGGCGGCGCTGCCGGCGCAACTTCCCCTCGCCGTCAACGCGGCGCTGTTCGCGCTCGCCGCCGCCATCATCGGCGTCGCCGGCTGGAAGCTGGCGGCGACCGCGAGCGCGATCGCCGAGCGCACCGGCCTCGGCGAGGCGCTGACGGGCGCGGTGTTCCTCGGCGCGGCGACGTCGCTCTCGGGCACGGTCACGTCGGTATCGGCTGCCGCCGCCGGTCACGGCGAGCTCGCCTTCAGCAACGCCATCGGCGGCATCGCCGCGCAGACCGCGTTTCTCGCCGTCGCCGACATGACCTATGCGCGCGCGAATCTCGAGCACGCCGCCGCCTCGGTCGCCAACATCATGCAGGGTGCGCTGCTGGTGGCGATGCTCGGCCTGGTCCTGGCCGGCATGACGGCGCCGCCGGTGACGTGGTGGGGCGTGCACCCCGTGTGCTATGCGCTGCCCGTCGCCTACGTGCTGGGCGCGCGCATGGTCTCGCGCGCGCACACCGAGCCGATGTGGCGGCCCCGGCGCACGGCCGAGACGCGCGAGGACGCGCCCGCCGGGCGGCGCCGCTACGCGGGCCTCGGCCCGCTGTGGCTGCGCTTCGCGCTGCTGGCGGCGCCGGTGGCGGTCGCCGGCTGGGTGGTCGCGGAAAGCGGCGTGGCGCTGGCGCGCCAGACCGGCCTGTCGCAGTCCGCCGTGGGCGCCCTATTCACGGCGGTCGCCACCTCGCTGCCGGAGCTGGTGACCTGCCTCGCGGCGGTGCGCCAGGGCGCGCTGACGCTCGCGGTGGGCGACATCATCGGCGGCAACGTGTTCGACACGCTGTTCCTGCCGCTGTCCGACATCGCCTACCGCGAAGGCTCGCTGCTGCACGCGGCGGACTGGCGCGGGCAGTTCGTCACCGTGGTGCCGGTGCTGCTGACCGGCGTGCTGCTGATGGGGCTGGTGCGCCGGGAAAAGAGCGGCATCGCCAACATCGGCTTCGAGAGCTTCCTCGTGCTGGTGATCTACCTCGGCATGGCGGCCGTGCTGGTCCTCGCCTGAGGCGGCCGCGCGTCAGATCGTCTCGATGCGCGCGCGCTCCAGCGCCGCCGCCAGCGCCCGCGCCGCGCGCTCGCAGCGGTGCTTGTGGCCCTCCAGGTCCTCGACGCGCGCCTCCGCCATGCGCGCGGCCAGCTGGCGCAGCGCCGCGCGC
>CAZGTK010000196.1:0-2068 GCA_964528415.1 uncultured Burkholderiales bacterium
GCGGCGAGGGCGGGCGACGGCGGTGCCCCGGCGCCGGTGCGCTCTGCCGCGCCGGCGCGCGAGGAAGCCGGCGCGGCGGCGCCCTCGCTGCGCGAACCCGAGCCGCTCGACTGGCGCGAGCTGATCGAGAAGCTGGCGCTCGCCGGCATGGCCAAGCAGCTCGCCGCCCACAGCGAGCTGACGGGCGTCACCGGCGACCGCTACGCGTTCAGCGTTCCCGAGGCGCATCGGCATCTGCTCGACAAGGCCTACCAGGAGCGCATCGCGGCGGCGCTGTCGGCTCACGTCGGCCGGCCGGTGCGGGTAGAATTCGCGCTGGGCGGCGGAACCGGCAACAGTCCCGCCGAACGCCAGAGCCGCGAGGCGGGGGCGCGCCAGGCGCGGGCCATCGAGGCGATCGAGTCGGATCCGTTCGTGCGCGACCTGATCGAGAACTTCGACGCGCGCCTCAACGATTCGTCGATCCGGCCGCGCGGCTGACGCGGCGATCTCATAGGAGCACGGCATGAAGGGTGCGCTGGCGGGCCTCATGAAGCAGGCCCAGCAGATGCAGGACAATCTGAAGAAGGTGCAGGAGGAGCTGGCCACGGTCGAGGTGGAAGGGCAGGCCGGCGCCGGCATGGTGAAGGTGATCATGACCTGCCGCCACGACGTCAAGCGGGTCGCCATCGATTCGAGCCTGCTCGCCGGCGAGGACAAGGACATGCTGGAGGATCTCGTCGCCGCGGCGGTGAACGATGCGGTGCGCCGAGTCGAAGCGACGGTCCAGGAGCGCATGGGGGCCGTTACCGCCGGCATGGGGCTCCCGCCCGGCATGAAACTGCCGTTCTGAACGCCGCCGCCGGCGGCCCGGAACGCCTCGGCGGCGCGCGAGCCCGCGGCCCGGAAGGCATTCCCCGCGTTGCATGAAACCCCCCTCCAGCCTGGACGAGCTCACGCAGGCGCTGCGCTGCCTGCCCGGCGTCGGACCGAAGTCGGCGCAGCGCATGGCCTATCACCTGCTGCAGCGGGACCCGGCGGGTGCCGCACGGCTCGCGCGCGCGCTGGAGCAGGCCACCGCGCGCATCCGCAACTGCGAACGCTGCAACAACTTCAGCGAGGAGCCGGTGTGCGAGCTGTGCCGCTCCCCGCGCCGCGACGCGTCGCTGCTGGCGGTGGTGGAGGCGCCGGCGGACCTCGTCATGCTGGAGCAGGCGCATTGCTACAACGGGCTGTACTTCGTCCTCATGGGACGGCTTTCGCCGCTGGACGGGATCGGTCCCAAGGAGATCCATCTCGACCGCCTGCTGGCGCGGGCCACGGACGGCCGCGTGCAGGAGGTGGTGCTGGCCACCAACCCGACGGTTGAGGGGGATGCGACGGCGCATTACATCGGCGAGATGCTGCACGCCGCCGGCCTGAGGGTGACGCGCCTCGCGCGCGGCCTGCCGCTCGGCGGCGAGCTGGAGCACGTCGACGCCGGCACGCTGGCGCAGGCGGTGCGCGAGCGGCGGGAGGTGTGAGATGAGGACGAGGCCGGAAGCGCCGGGCGAAGGCGAGCGCCTGCAGAAGGCGCTGGCGCAGGCCGGCTACGGCTCGCGCCGGGAGATCGAGGCGTACATTCGCGCCGGCCGCGTGCGCGTGAACGGCGAGCCGGCCCAACTCGGCACCAAGGTGCGACCGGGTGACCGCATCCAGATCCTGGGCAAGACCTTTCGTCTGCCCGAGGCCAGCGGACGATCGCGCGTTCTGATCTATCACAAGCCACCCGGGGAGATTGTCAGCCGGCGCGATCCCCAAGGCCGACCGACCGTGTTCGACCGCCTGCCGCCGGTGGCGGGCGGACGCTGGGTCCCGGTTGGGCGGCTCGACTTCAACACCGAGGGGCTGCTCGTGTTCACGACGGCCGGCGAACTGGCCAACCGGCTCATGCACCCGCGCTTCGAGGTCGAGCGCGAGTACGCCGTGCGCGTGCGCGGCGAGCTGGCCGAGGCGGCCGCGGCGCGCCTGCTGCGCGGGGTGACGCTGGCTGACGGCCGGGCCAGGCTGGACTCGCTCGAGGACGCCGGCGGTCGCGGCACCAATCACT
>CAZGTK010000196.1:2078-5404 GCA_964528415.1 uncultured Burkholderiales bacterium
CACTGGTACCGCGTGGTGCTGCGCGAAGGGCGCAACCGCGAGGTGCGGCGGCTGTTCGAGGCCGTCGACGCCGACGTGAGCCGCCTGATCCGCGTGCGCTTCGGCTCGCTCGCGCTGCCGCGCGGTCTGCGGCGCGGTCAGTGGCGGGAGCTCGCGGCGCCGGAGGTCAGCGCGCTTTACGACGCCCTGGGCCTGCCGATCCCGAAACCGCCGAGCCGGGGAAGTCCTCGCGCCGCAGCAGAAAGACGTGCTCCGCGCCGGCGCTCGTCTCGGGCCAGATGAACGGCAGCTCCGGGAAGGCCGCTTCCAGCGCTTCGCGATTGTGGCCGATCTCCACCAGCAGCACGCCGCCGGGATTCAGGTGGCGTGGCGCCGCCTTCAGGATGCGCCGCACGGCCTGCAGACCGTCGCGGCCGCCGTCCAGCGCCAGCGCCGGCTCGCGCCGGTACTCCGCCGGCAGCGCGCGCATTGAGGCGGCGTTCACGTACGGCGGGTTCGAGACGATGACGTCGTAGACGCGGCCGGCCAGCGCGCGGAACAGGTCGGAACGCTTCAGGCGGATCCGCGCCGCCAGGCCGTAGGCCGCGACGTTGTGCTCCGCCACCTCGAGCGCGCCCTCGGACACGTCTGTCGCGTCGATGCTCGCGCGCGGAAACGCGTTCGCCAGCAGCACCGCCAGGCAGCCGGAGCCGGTGCAGAGGTCGAGCGCGCCGCCGACGCGGTCGGGATCCGGGACCCAGGGAGCCAGCTGCTCGGCGAGCAGCTCGGCGATGAACGAGCGCGGAACGATGACCCGCTCGTCGACGTAAAAGCGGAAGTCCCCGAGCCAGGCTTCGCGCGTCAGGTAGGCGGCGGGCACGCGCTCCTCGGCGCGGCGTCGCACCAGCTCGAGCACCTGCGCCATTTCCTCGGGCAGCAGGTTCGCATCGAGAAAGGGCTCGAGGCGGTCGAGCGGCAGCCTGAGCGTGTGCAGCACCAGGTAGGCGGCCTCGTCGAAGGCGTTGGCGGTGCCGTGGCCGTACGCGAGCCCGGCTTCCTCGAAGCGGCTGACGGCGAAGCGCAGCGCGTCGCGCACCGTCGCGAGCCGCGCGCGCGCCTTCTCGTAGGCGCGGCTCAGCCCAGCAGCCGTCGGATGGCGTGACCGTAGATTGCGGCCAGCCGCGGCACGTCGGCGAGTTCGATGCATTCGTCCACCTTGTGGATCGTGGCGTTGAGCGGCCCCAGTTCGATCACCTGCGGGCAGATCTCGGCGATGAAGCGCCCGTCCGAGGTGCCGCCCGTGGTGGAAAGGCGGGCGGAGACGCCGGTCACCGCCTTCACCGCCTCGGCCAGCGCGTCCGCGAGCGGGCCGGGCGCGGTCAGGTAGGGACGGTTGTGCGGTTCCTCCCACGCGATGGCGTAGTCAAGGCCGTGGCGCTTGAGCACCGTGTCGAGCCGCGCCTTCAGCGACGCCACCGTGCTGGCGGTGGCAAAGCGCCAGTTGAACTGCACGGCCACCTCGCCCGGAATGACGTTGGTGGCGCCGGTGCCGCCGCGGATGTTGGAGATCTGGAAGGTCGTCGGCGGAAAGTGCTCGTTGCCGCGGTCCCATTCAACGGCCGCCAGCTCGGCGATGGCGGGCGCCGCGAGATGAATCGGATTGCGCGCCAGGTGCGGGTAGGCGACGTGGCCCTGCACGCCCTTCACGGTCAGTGTGCCCGACAGCGAACCGCGGCGGCCGTTCTTCAGCGTGTCGCCGAGCCGCTCGGCCGAAGTGGGCTCGCCGACAATGCAGTAGTCGATGGTTTCCCCGCGGCGCTTGAGCTCCTGCACGACCTTCACGGTGCCGTCGACGGCAACGCCTTCCTCGTCGGAGGTCAGCAGCAGCGCGATCGAGCCCTGGGCGGCCGGCCCGCTGGCGAGGTAGTCCTCGACCGCAGTCACGAAGGCGGCGATGGAGCCCTTCATGTCGGCCGCGCCGCGGCCGTAGAGCTTGCCGTCGCGCTCGGTCGGCACGAACGGGTCGCTGCGCCAGGCGTCCAGCGGCCCCGGCGGCACAACGTCGGTGTGGCCGGCGAAGCTCAGGAGCGGCCCGGACGTGCCCCAACGCGCCCAGAGGTTGTGGACGTTGCCGAAGCGCAGCCGCTCGATGCGGAAGCCGAGCGGCGCCAGGCGATCGGCCACGACATCCTGGCAACCGGCGTCGTCCGGAGTGACGGAGCGGCGCGCGATCAGGGTCTTCAGCAGGTCGGTGGCGGGATGCTGCATGGGCGATTGCATAAACGCGCGGCGCCGGACGGGCCGGCGCCGCGGCGGGGTGGATGACCTTTACTTGTCCAGGATGTCGATCTTGATCGGAAAGTCCTCGGCCGGCGGCTTGCGCGGCGCCGGCGCCGCCGGCGCGCCCTCACTGCGCGTCGCCGAGTAGTCGATCAGCGCCGCCAGGTTGGTCGGCGAGTCGGCGTTCGCCATCGCCTCGTCGCGCGTGATCTGGCCGGCCTTGTGCATCTTATAGAGCGCCTGCTCGAACGTCTGCGACCCGGGCGAGACGCTCGACTCCATCGCCTCCTTGATGGCGTCGATCTCGCCCTCCTTGATGAGGTCGGCAATGTGCTTGGTGTTCATCAGGATCTCCACCGCCGGCGCCAGCTTGCCGTCGACGCCGCGCACCAGGCGCTGGGAGATGATGGCCTTCAGGCTGATGGCGAGGTCCGCCAGCAGCGCCGTGCGGGCATCGTGGGGGAAGAAGTTGATGATGCGCGACAGCGCGTGGTAGCTGTTGTTGGCGTGCATCGTCGAGATGCACAGGTGGCCGGTCAGCGCGTAGATGATGCCGTGCTTGAGCGTTTCCCGGTCGCGGATCTCTCCGATCATGAGCAGGTCCGGCGCCTCGCGCATGGCGTTCGTGAGCGCGTTGGAGTAGGACACCGTGTCCATGCCGATCTCGCGCTGGTTGACGATCGATTTCTTGTGCCTGAACACGAACTCGATCGGGTCCTCCACGGTGAGGATGTGCCCCGTGCGGCTGGTGTTGCGATGGTCCAGCATCGCCGCCAGGGTCGAAGACTTGCCGGCGCCCGTGGAGCCCACCACCAGGATCATGCCGCGCCGCTCCATGATGAGCTCGTTGAGCACGGGCGGCAGGCGCAGCTCGTCGACGGTGGGAATGCGGCTCTTGATGTGCCGGATCACCATCGCCAGGTCGCCGCGCTGGCGGAAGACGTTGACGCGGTAGTTGGCGACGTCGGGGAGATGGAACGAGAAGTTCATCTCCATGGTGGCCTCGAACGTGCGGATCTGCTCCTCGGTCATCAGGCCGTAGGCAAGCTTGATGATCTGGTCCGAAT
>CAZGTK010000197.1:0-5401 GCA_964528415.1 uncultured Burkholderiales bacterium
TCGGCTGCACGCTGTGCATCCAGGCCTGCCCGGTGGACGCCATCGTCGGCGCGGCCAAGCAGATGCACACGGTGGTCGCCGGCGAGTGCACGGGCTGCGAGCTGTGCCTGCCGCCGTGCCCCGTGGACTGCATCGCGATGGTGCCGGTGCCCGAAACCCTGGAGACGTGGAAATGGAAGCCCCCGGCGGCGCCGATCCGCACCGCGGCGTGATCCGGCTCCATCGCTTCCACGGCGGCATCGAGCTGCCCGATCACAAGGAGGCGGCTGCGGCGCACCCGGTGGCCGCCGTGCCGCTGCCGGCGCAGCTCGTCGTGCCGCTCGGGCAGCACATCGGCGCCGCCGCGCGCCCCTGCGTCGAAGCCGGCCAGAGCGTGCTCAAGGGGCAGCCGATCGGCTCGCCCGAGGGGTATGTCTCGGTGGCGGTCCACGCGCCCACGTCGGGACGCGTGCTGGCCGTCGAATCGCGCCAGGTTCCGCATCCCTCGGGGCTCGCGGGGCCGTGCGTCGTGATCGAGCCCGACGGCGACGAGCGCTGGATCGAGCGCCGGCCCCTGGACCTGGACCACCTGCACGCGAGCGAGCAGCGCAACCGGCTGCGTTGCGCCGGCATCGCCGGCCTCGGCGGCGCGGTGTTTCCGACCTTCATCAAGCTCAACCCGGGCACGCACCACGTGCGCACCCTGATCGTGAACGGCGGCGAGTGCGAGCCGTACATCAGCTGCGACGACGCGCTCATGCGCGCGCATCCGGACGAGATCGTCGCCGGCGCCGAGATCGCCCGCCGGCTGCTGGGCGCCGAGCGGGTGCTGGTCGGCATCGAGGACAATAAGCCGGCCGCGATCGCGGCGATGGAAGACGCCGTGCGCGACGCCGGCCTGCCCTTCGTCGTCGTGCCGGTCCCCGCCCTTTATCCTGCCGGCGGCGAGAAGCAGCTCATCTACACGCTGACCGGCATCGAAGTGCCGTCCGGGCGGCGGCCCCAGGACGTCGGACTCGCCTGCTTCAACGTCGGCACCTGCCGCGCGCTGTTCCGCGCGGTGCGCCTCGGCGAGCCGCTGCTCTCGCGGTTCGTCACGGTGACGGGCAACGTCGCCGAGCCGCGCAACTTCGAGGCCCTGCTGGGCACGCCGGTCGCGCATCTGGCGGCGCAGGCGCGGCCGCTTCCCGGCACCGACGGCTACCTCATGGGCGGGCCGATGATGGGCTACCGCCTGCCGTCGACCGACGTCCCCGTGGTGAAGTCGACCAACTGCCTCATCGCCCGCTCGGACGCGCTCTTTCCGCCGCCGCCGCCGGCCATGCCGTGCATCCGTTGCGGCCGCTGCGCCGAGGTCTGCCCGGCGCGCCTGCAGCCGATGGAGCTCTACGCGTTCGCCAAGTCGAAAAACCTCGGCAAGGCGCAGGAGTACGCGCTGTTCGACTGCATCGAGTGCGGCTGCTGCAGCTACGTCTGCCCGAGCCACCTGCCGCTGGTGGACTTCTACCGCTACGCCAAGGGCGAGATCTGGGCGCGCGAGCGCGAGAAGAAAGCCGCCGACGTCGCGCGCACGCGCCACGAGTTCCGGCTCGAGCGGCTGCAGCGCGAGAAGGACGATCGCGCGCGGCGCCTCGCCGCCAAAACCGGCGCCGACACCCGGGACGACAAGGCCTCGATCCTCGAGACGATCGAGCGCGCCAAGGCCGCGCGCCAGGGCGGCGCGGTGCCGGCGGCCGAGGCGACGGCCGGCGACGAGCCGCAGCGGTGTGGACTCTCCATCCCGGCGGGCGCGCGCCGGTCAACCGCGACCCCCGATGGCAGCGCCCCACCTGAGCGTCGAGGCCAGCGTGCGCGGCGTGATGGGGCGTGTGCTGCTCGCGCTCGTCCCGGCGATCGCGGTCCACGCCTGGCTGTGGGGTCCCGGCATCCTGATCCAGCTGGCGCTGGCCACCGCCACCGCGCTTGCCGCCGAGGCGGCGATGCTGAAGGCGCGCGGCGTGCCCGTCGCGCCGTTCCTCGGCGACCTTTCGGCCGTCACCACGGCCTGGCTGCTGGCGCTGGCGCTGCCGTCCATCGCGCCATGGTGGGTCACGGTCACCGGCACCGCGTTCGCCATCGTCGTCGCGAAGCAGCTCTACGGCGGGCTCGGGTCCAATCTCTTCAATCCGGCGATGGTGGGCTACGCCGTGCTGATCGTGTCGTTCCCGGCGCAGATGACGCGGTGGGCGCCGGTCGGCGCGAGCCTCGGCCTGCCGGAAACGGCGTCGCTCGTCTTTTTCGGCGCGCCCGGCGGCCTCGACGCGGTGACGGCGGCGACGCCGCTCGACTGGGTGAAGACCCAGCTCGCGGCGCAGCGCACGCTGGAGGAGATCTTCGCCGGCGCCGGCGCGCGCGATGCGGCCCTGACGGCGCCGTTGTGGCTGGCGCTCGCCTACGCCGCCGGCGGCGCCTTCCTGTTGCAGCAGCGCATCATCAGCTGGCACATTCCGGCGGCGTTCCTGGGTACCCTGGCGCTGATCGCAGCGCTGTTCCACGGCTTCGACGCGGACCGCTATCTGGGGCCCGCGTTCCACCTCACGCACGGCGCCGCGCTGATCGGCGCGTTCTTCATTCTCACCGATCCGGTCAGCGGGCCCGTCACGGCGCGCGGCAAGCTCGTCTTCGCCGCCGGCGCGGCGCTGCTGACCTGGGTGATCCGGACCTGGGGCGGCTACCCCGACGGCGTCGCATTCGCCACGCTGATCATGAACATGGGCGTGCCCCTCATCGATGCGTACACGCAACCCCCGATCTACGGCCGCGGCAGGTCGCCGGGCGCGCCGGAGGACCGCGCGTGACGTTGACGCTGGGCAAGTCGACGCTGCGCGGCGCGCTGATCCTGCTGGCGTTCGCCTTCGTCGGCACGTTCGTCCTCGCCTTCACGTACCAGTCGACCCGGGAGCCGATCGCCCGCGCCGAAGAGGCGGTCAAGCTCAAGCTCCTGAACCAGGTGCTGCCGCCCGCGATTCGCGACAACGAGCTGCTGGAGGATACCGTGACGCTGGCGCCGAGCCCGCTGCTCGGCACCGACGCGCCCGGCCTCGCCTACCGCGCCCGGCGCGACGGCCGCGTCACGGGGATCGCGCTCGAGGCGGTTGCTCCGAACGGCTACGGCGGTAAAATCCGGCTTATCGTCGGCGTCGCTCCGGACGGCCGGGTGCTGGGCGTGCGCGTGGTGGCCCACAACGAGACGCCGGGGCTCGGCGACTTCATCGAGATCGGCAAGAGCGGCTGGACGCGCAACTTCGATGGCCGCCAGCTCGCCGGCAACGCCGGCGCGTGGCGGGTGAAGAAGGACGGCGGCACCTTCGACGCGGTGGCCGGCGCGACGATCACCTCCCGCGCGATGGTGGAAGCCGTGCGCCGCGCGCTCGAGTATTTCGCTGCAAACCGCAACGCGCTCCTCGGCGAGAACGGAACGAGACCCACTTCATGAGCGAGCTCACCTACCGCGACATCACCCGCGGCGGCCTGTGGGGCCAGAACCCGGGCCTGGTCCAGCTGCTCGGACTGTGCCCGCTGCTCGCCATCAGCGGGACGGTGGTCAACAGCGTGAGCCTCGGGCTCGCCACCGCCTTCGTCATGGCGATGACCAGCCTGGCGGTGTCGCTGGTGCGCCACCTCGTGCCGCCCGAGATCCGCATCCCGGTGTTCGTCCTCATCATCGCCACGCTGGTGACGGTGGTGCAGCTGTTCATGAACGCCTACGTCCACGAGCTCTATCTCGTGCTCGGCATCTTCGTTCCGCTGATCGTCACCAACTGCATCGTGCTGGCGCGCGCCGAGGCGTTCGCATCGAAGCAGCCGCCGCTCGCGGCGGCCTACGACGGCCTCGTCATGGGCCTCGGGCTCACGCTCGTGCTGACGACGCTGGGCGCGCTGCGCGAGCTGGCCGGCAAGGGCACCCTGCTCGCGAACCTGCACCTCGCGCTCGGCGAGGGCGCACGCGCGGCGGAGATCACCGTGATTCCCGACTACCCGGGCTTCCTGCTGGCGGCGCTGCCGCCCGGCGCCTTCATCGGACTCGGGCTGATGATCGCCGCCAAGAACATGATCGACCGGCGGCGCGCCGCGCGCGCCCCCGCGCACGGCGCCGCCGCGGTCGCGAGCTGACTTTCCAACCCTCGAGGAGAATCCCATGGCAGGTCATTTTCCGTTCAGCGGGCGCGCCAACCGCGTCAGCATCTACGCGTTCTTCGAGCGCCACGGGCTCAGCATGGAGCTGCAGGAACAGTACTGCCGCTGGTGGTTCGACTGGGCCAAGGCGCGCGTGAGCGCGGACCGCGACCTGGCCGCGATCAAGGGTCCGGCGTTCGAGGAGTTTCCCTACGGCCAGCACGCGTTCCACGACTTCCACCTGCACCAGTACGGCTGGAGCACGTCGCTCGCCGACCTCGGCGGCTTCATCGAGGGCACGCTGCTGCCGCGCCTCTCCGCCGACGAGGTGCATCACCTGGAGGAGGAACACGCCGCCTTCCTCGCCGGGCTCAAGGGCAAGAGCGCTTCCTCGCCGCGGGAACCCGGCCCCGAAGTCGGCCGCTATCGGCACATGTGAGTGGCCTTCACCGCAGAGGCGCCGAGGCGCAGAGAAATTCCGTTGAATCGCAAAGGACGCGAAGGACGCCAAGGAAGAAACGCAGCGGATTCAGGAAGAATTTCCTTCGAGGTCTTTGCGTCCTTGGCGGTGAAAACAGTTCGGTGTTCTCTGCGCCTCGGCGCCTCTGCGGTCAAAACGCCGCGTGAACTCACTGCCACGCGATGAACGCTGAAAAGCGCCGACAGATCTTCGCGCGGCTGCGGGCCGCCAATCCCGCGCCGACCACGGAGCTCGAACACCGCACCCCGTTCGAGCTGCTGGTGGCGGTCATCCTCTCCGCCCAGGCCACCGACAGGAGCGTGAACCTGGCGACGCGACGCCTCTTCCCGGCGGCCGACACGCCGCAGAGAATGCTCGAGCTCGGAGAGGCGAGGCTCGCCGAGTTCATCAAGACCATCGGGCTGTTCCGGACCAAGGCCCGGAACGTGATCGCCGCCTGCCGCATGCTGGTGGACGAGCACGGCGGCGAAGTGCCCGCCTCGCGCGAGGCGCTCGAGCGGCTGCCCGGCGTCGGCCGCAAGACCGCGAACGTCGTGCTGAACACGGCCTTTGGCGAGGCCACCATCGCGGTGGACACGCACATCTTCCGCGTCGCCAACCGCACCGGCATCGCGCCGGGGAAAACGGTGCGCGAGGTGGAGGACCGGCTGGCGCGCCTCACGCTGAACGGCGGCAGCATCAACAACGTGGCGATCAACGCCGCGTTTCTGGCGGCACAAGCGGGCACGCTAGTGACGATGCCCCTGGTGCTGAGCGCGGCCCGTACCGAGTTCCAAAAACTCAAGC
>CAZGTK010000198.1:0-5394 GCA_964528415.1 uncultured Burkholderiales bacterium
CATCAGCAGCTGCTTGAACAGCTGCGGCGACTGCGGCAGCGCGTAGAACTCGCCCTCGTGCAGCCGGCTCGGCACAAGGAAATCGCGCGCGCCTTCCGGCGTTGAGCGCGTGAGCATCGGCGTCTCGACGTCGATGAAGCCGTGCTCGTCGAAGAAGCGCCGCACCGCCATCGCCAGGCGATAGCGCAGCTGCAGGTTGCGCTGCATCTCCGGCCGGCGCAGGTCGAGCACGCGGTACTCGAGGCGCACCTGCTCGCTGATGGAGTCGTCGTCCATCAGGAACGGCGGCGTCAGCGAGGGATTGAGCACCTCGACCTCGCTCGCCAGCACCTCGACCGCGCCGCTCGCCAGGTTGGGATTCACGGTGCCCTCGGGCCGCGGCCGCACGATGCCGCGGGCGCGCACGACGAACTCGTTGCGCAGCGTCTCGGCGACGCTAAACGCCTCAACCTGGTCGGGGTCGCAGACGACCTGCACGAGGCCCTCGCGGTCGCGCAGGTCGATGAAGATGACGCCGCCATGGTCTCGGCGGCGATGCACCCAGCCGCAAAGCGTGACCTCCTGTCCAACGTGGTCGCGGTCGACAAGTCCGCAATAGATGGTTCGCATGGGATCGCTTTTCGATTTCTTGGTGAACTCGTTGCAGGCAGCGGCGAAGCGGCCGCCGCAGGTCAGGCGACGCGTTGCTCGGGCCGCTCCGGCGCGCGCTCGGCGTTCCGATTGGGCGCCGGCAACCGGTTCTCCGGCGCGACGACGCCCATCGAAATGATGTACTTCAGCGCCGCGTCGACGCTCATCTCGAGTTCAACGACGTCGCCTCGCGGCACCATCAGGAAAAACCCGGACGTTGGGTTGGGCGTCGTCGGCACGTAGACGCTGACGTAGTCGCCGCTCAGGTGATTGGCGACGTCGCCGCCTGGCTTGCCGGTCAGAAACGCGATGGTCCAGGCGCCCTGCCGCGGATACTGGATCAGCAGGGCCTTGCGAAACGCCACGCCCTTGCTGGAAAACAGGGTGTCGCTCACCTGCTTGACGCTGTAATAGATCGACTTCACGACCGGGATGCGAGCGAGCAGCCCCTCCCAGAACCGGATCAGCCGCTCGCCGATGACGTTGGCGGCGAAGACGCCGGTCAGGAAGATCACGAGAAGGCTCAGCAGGACGCCGAGGCCGGGGATGCGGATTCCCAGCCATTTCTCGGGCCGCCAGGTCTCCGGCAGCAGCAGGAGCGTCTGATCCATGGTGCTGAACAGCAGGTCCAGCACCCAGATCGTTATCCCCAGCGGCGCCCAGACCAGCAACCCCGCGATCAGGTATTTCTTCACGCCCCGGCTTTCGGCGCGCAGCCGCAGGCGCCCGCCGCGCAGCCGTGCCCGCCGGCCGGCTTTTCCGCCGTATCGTTCTTGGGCTTGCTCGCCCCGCCCTTGAAGTCGGTCGCGTACCAACCGGAACCCTTGAGCTGGAAGCCGGCCGCCGACAACAGCTTCTGGAAGGATTCCTGCCCGCACTCGGGGCACGTGGTGAGCAAGGGCTCACCTACTTTCTGCAGAAACTCCTTTTGGAAACCGCAGGATTCGCAACGGTATTCGTAGATCGGCATGACTCTCTCCCGAAGAAGAAAACGCATTATACCTGAGACAGTTACGGCCCAACGGGATATTGGGGCGACGGTCGTTTCGGACAATCCCCCGCGCCGCTCCCGGAGACTCGCCGCGGCCGTGCCGGGTACAATTCCCGCACGATTAACGACGCCATCGGTCCGGTGGACTGGCCGGTCGCAGGGCGCCGCCCCTGCGCCCCAGGCCGCGGCCGGGCGCCCCCTCAGGACACTTCGATGCCGCAACCCGCAGCGCAGGAATGGCAGCACGTCGAGTTCCGGGATCTGGTGGAAAACCACCCGTTCGAGGAAGTCTGTCTCGGCGACCAGGCCGTCCTGTCGCGCGTGCTCACGCGCGAGGACATCGAGATCTTCGGCGTCATCTCCGGCGACATCACGCCGGCCCTGCTCGACGCCGAGCTCGCCAAGGGCCAGGTGCCGCCGCAGTTCGTCGCCCACAGCATGTGGGGCTCGGCGCTGGTGTCGACGGTCGTCGCGACGCGCTTCCCGGGACCCGGCAGCGTCCAGCTGGACCAGACCCTGCACTTCGGCAACCCGGTCAAGATCGGCGACGAGGTCACCGTGACCGTGCGCGTGGTCGCCAGGCACCCGGCGGACCACACCGTCGACCTCGACGTCGAGGCGAAGAACCAGGACGGCGTTCGCGTGATTTCGGGGCGGGTCCGCGTGGTCGCGCCGGCGGAGAAAATCAAACGCCCGCGCACGATCCTGCCCACGGTGCGCCTCACCGACGCGTACGCCCGCTATTACCGGCATCTCATCAACATGACGCGCAACCTGGCGCCGGTGCGCACCGCGGTCGTCCACCCGGTCGACGGCGTGTCGCTGATGGGCGCTATCCGCGCCGCCGAGCAGGGGCTCATCGAGCCGGTCCTGATCGGCCCGGAAGCGCGCATCCGCGCCGCGGCCGAGGCGGAAGGCGCCGACCTCGGCCGCTGCACGCTGATCGACACCGAGCACAGCCACGCCGCCGCGGAGCGGGCGGTGGCCATGGCGCGCGCCGGCGAGGTTGACGCCGTCATGAAGGGCAGCCTGCACACCGACGAGCTGATGTCGGCGGCGGTGGACAAGGACCGCGGCATTCGCACCGCACGGCGCATGAGTCACGTCTTCATCATGGATGTTCCCACCTACCCGCGCCCGCTTTTCATCACCGACGCGGCGATCGCGATCGAGCCCACGCTCGACGACAAGGTGGACATCGTGCAGAACGCCATCGACCTCGCTCATGCGCTCGGCATCGCGCAGCCCAAGGTGGCGATTCTGTCGGCGGTGGAAACGGTGACGACCAAGATGCGCTCGACCATCGAGGCCGCGGCGCTGTGCAAGATGGCCGACCGCGGTCAGATACGGGGCGCGATCCTGGATGGGCCGCTCGCGTTCGACAACGTCGTCTCGGAGGTAGCGGCCCGCACCAAGGGCATCGTCTCGCCCGTCTCGGGCAAGGCCGACATCCTGCTGGTGCCGGACATCGAGTCGGGCAACATGCTGGCGAAGCAACTGGAGTACCTTGCCGACGCCCAGTCGGCCGGCATCGTTCTAGGCGCGCGGGTGCTCATCATCCTCACCAGCCGCGCCGACAAGGAACTGTCCCGCATGGCTTCGTGCGCCGTGGCGCTGTTGCTGGTTCGGCGCCGGCAGGAACCGGCGAAGTAGGCCGAGAGCGTCAAGCTCGCGGCTCAGAACGGAATATCGTCCTCGAAGTCGTCGAAGCTGGAACCGGCCTTCGCGCTCTGGCGTTTCTCGCCCGCGGCTGGCGCCGCCGCCGGCGCGGAGCTCTCCTTGTCCATCGCCTCGAAGCCGCCGCCGCCACGGCCGCCCAGCATCTGCATGCGCTCGCCGCGGATCTCGGTCGTATAGCGGTCCTTGCCTTCCTTGTCGGTCCACTTGCGCGTCTGCAGGCGGCCCTCCACGTAGATCGAGCTGCCCTTGCGCAGGTACTCGCCGCAGATCTCGGCCTGACGGCCGAAAAAGGCGACGCTGTGCCACTCGGTCTGCTCCTGCATCTCGCCGCTCTTGTCCTTCCACTTCTCGGTCGTGGCGACGCGCAGGTTCGCCACCGCATCGCCGCTGGGGAGGTACCTCACCTCGGGGTCGCGCCCCAGGTTGCCGATCAAAATCACTTTGTTGACCGATGCCATCTATGCCCTTCCCCCTAGTAGCTGCAGCACCCGCTGCTCGTCGAAACCGGCCGCGTCGGCCTTGATGTAGGCCACGCGCTCGCCGGCGATCACCATGGCCTCCCGCACGCCGGGCAGCCGGGAAAGCTGCTCCGCCAGGCCGCGTGCCCGTTGCACATCCATTTCCGGAATCGGGTAGACGTGGGTACGCACCGACGGCGGCGGCCGCATGCCGGCGGCGAGCCCGAGCCAAGCCAGCAAGAGGATAACGCAGAAGGCAAACACCGCATAGGCGCCGTAGTGCTGGGCAAGCCAGCCGCCGGCGACGCCACCGACGAAGGTGCCGAGAAACTGCACGCTGCTGTAGACGCCGATCGCGGTGCCCTTGGCGCGCACCGGCGCCATCTTGCTGATCAGCGACGGCAGCATCGCCTCCAGCAGGTTGAAGCCGATGAAAAAACCAAGCAGGCCGAGCACGATCCAGGGCAGCGCGGCGCCGGCCTGAAACAAGGCCAGCTCTCCGGCAGCCAGCACGACGATGGCCGCCAGGAAAACCGGCTTCAGCTTCGCCCGCCGCTCGGCGTAGATGATCGCGGGAACGATGAAGGCGATCGACGCCACCATGACCGGCAGGTAGACCCACCAGTGGTGCACGGTCTCGAGACCGGCCTCGCGCAGCTGGAACGGGACCACCACCCACAGCGCGGTCAGCACCGCGTGCAGGACGAATACGCCGACGTCGAGGCGCAGCAGGTCCGGATCGCGCACCACGCCGGCGATCATCGCCACGTTGGCCCCGGCATCGACGTGGAAAGCGCTCCGCTCGGGATCCGGCACGACGAACGCCACCACCAGCATCGCCGCCAGCGCCAGCGCGCCGGTCAGCGCGAAGATGCCGGGCACGCCGATGAAACGGTCGAGAATCGGCGCGGCCACCAGCGACACCATGAAAGCCACACCGATGGTGATGCCGATCACCGCCATCGCCTGGGTGCGATGCTCGTCGCGCGTGAGGTCCGCCAGCAGCGCGACGACCGCGGCCGAAATGGCGCCGGCGCCCTGCAGCACGCGGCCGACGATCACCCAGTAGATGCTGTCGGCCGCCGCCGCGACGAAGCTGCCGAGCGCCAGCAGCGCCAGCCCGACGTAGATCACCGGCTTGCGGCCGATGCGATCGGAGAGCCACCCGAACGGCAGCTGGAACAGCGCCTGGGTCAGGCCGTAGATGCCGATGGCAAGCCCTACCAGCGCCTGGTTGTCGCCGCCGGGCAAACGCTCGGCGTAAAGCGCGAAAACCGGCAGGATGATGAACATCCCCAGCAGGCGCAGCCCCGAGACGCCGGCAAGGCTGACCGTGGCACGCCGCTCGAACGCGGTCAGCCTAGCGCGCGAAGGATGCATGCCGCCTTGGGAATGGAAGGGAAAGTTGGGTATATTAACAGGTTTGATTTTAGGCCCGCCAAGCGATGGAGTTCATCCGCGTCCGCGGCGCGCGCACGCACAACCTCAAGAGCGTCAACGTCGACCTGCCGCGGGAGCGGCTCGTCGTCATCACCGGCCTGTCGGGCTCCGGCAAGTCCTCGCTCGCCTTCGACACCCTCTACGCCGAGGGCCAGCGCCGCTACGTCGAGTCGCTGTCGGCCTACGCCCGCCAGT
>CAZGTK010000199.1:0-5373 GCA_964528415.1 uncultured Burkholderiales bacterium
GCCATCTCGTTGAAGATGTCCTTGGCGCCCCAGGCGCCCTGCATCTTGATGACGATCGGCGACTGCGCCACGGAAATCATCGGGAAGCCGGCGATGGCCGCGCCGGTGGTGGCAGCGGCGGCTCCCTTCAGGAACTTGCGGCGGGAAGTCTTGACCTCGCCCTCGACGGCGGGCTTGCGGGTATCCTCACTCATTGCGTCCTCCAGCTTGTTGTTGAAGAGATCGACAGGTCTTGATTGGATCGCGTTGCGAACCGGGTGTTCTCGTTATTGCAGCGCAACACTTGTTTCCCGAACCGCCGGGATGCCCGGATACGCTACGGGATGGCTCCTCGCAACACGCGCTAAATATTACCCTTTTCCACGGCGGGTTGGCCAGCGCCCAAATCCGTCGGCGGGCGCTCATCCGGCCGCGGCGGCCCTGCCCGCCTGACGCTTGATCAGGTAGGCCAGGATCGGCGGCGTCATCAGCGTGGTGAGCATCACCATGATGACGATGACCGAGAACACCTCGTCCGAGACCACGCCCAGCCCTTTGCCCACCACCGCGAAAATCAGGCCCACCTCGCCGCGCGGCACCATGCCCCAGCCGACCAGCCACTTGTTGGTCTTGCCGGCCGCCAGGCCCGCCGCCACCTTGCCCGCCACCGCCGCCACCGTGATGGCAAGCGCGATCAGCACGGCGTGGAGGTTGAACAGCACGTCCAGGCGAACGCTCATGCCGGTGACGACGAAGAAGAAGGGCACCAGGAAGTGGCCGATCGGGTCCATCAGCGCCTCGAGATCGCGCTCCTCGTGGTGGCTGATGACGCGCGAGACCTGTCGCTTAACCTCGGGCGGCACGTCGTGCAGCGCCTCGGCCACCTCGCGCCGGAACTCGGGAGGGGAAAAGTCGCGGAAGTGAACCGCGTCGAGGATGAGGCCGGCGGCGAACGCGCCGACGATGGGCGCAAGCCCGATCGCCTGCGCGAGGTAGGCAAACACCAGACAGGTGCCGATCACCAGCGTGAACTTCATCCCGACGCCGGTGTGGATGCGCGAGAACGTCCGGCTGAACAGCGGCGCCAGCGGCTGCCCGATCACCAGCGCGCCAACCAGGAACGCCAGCGCCTTCAGGATGATGATGCCGACGCCGAGCGCGTCCACGGTGCCCGCCGAAACGATGGCCGAGACGACCGCCAGGATCACGAGGCCCAGGACGTCGTCGATGACCGCCGCGCCGAGCACGATCTGCGCCTCCGGTGTCTGCAGCGTGCCCATGTCCTTGAACACCCGCCCCGTGATGCCGACCGACGTGGCGGTCAGCGTGGCGCCGATGAAGAGGTAGGCGTTCTGGGACAGCCCGGGCAGCAGCACAGGTCCCACCAGCACGGTGCCGAGCAGGAAGGGCAGGACCACGCCGATGATCGCGACCAGGAAGGCTCGCATCCCCACCTTGCGCATGGTGGCGACATTGGACTCGAGCCCGATCTGGAACAGCAGGATGACGACGCCCAGCTCCGCCAGGAAGCGCACCACCTGGTCCGTCTTGATCGGCTCGAACCAGTCGAAACCGAACAGGAACAGGTTGCCGAGAACGATGCCGACCATCAGCTCGCCCAGCACAGCCGGCTGGCCGAGCTTTTCCACGAGGGCAGCGGTCTTCGCAAAGCCGAGGATCAGGGCGATCCACAGGAACACCTTGGCGGTGTGCTCGGCCTCCGCGCCGCCGGCGGCCGCCGCCGTCACCGACCACAACGCCGCCGCCGCAACGCCGCACGCCAACGCCCCGCGCAGCCACGCGGGCTTCGAATCCCTCGCCATCCTCTCCTCGCTCTCCCCTGTTCTTGTCACAGCGCGGCCGCGCGCGTCGGCCCGCCGCCTCAATCCACCACGAGCACGTGCACGCGATAAGGGCCGTGGGCGCCGAGCGTCACGGTCTGCTCGATGTCCGCCGTGCGCGATGGGCCCGAGACCAGGCTCAGCGCCCGCGGCGGCCCGCCGCGCTCCGCGCGTAGCAGCGCAAGCGCATCCTCGAGGGAATCGACGATCCGCTTCGCGGACACGACGGCGACGTGATTCTCGGGCACCAGGCTCACCGAGCCCGGCGTACCGGCGCCGGACAGCAGCGCCAGCGTGCCCGTTTCGGCAATGCCGCAGAAGGCCCCTGTGATCCCGACCAGGTCGTCGCCGCGCGCACGGCGCGCCTCGACGGCGATTCCGGCGGCGTCCCAGCCCCAATCCGCGACGTCCGGCCAGACCACGGCACTCGCCGGAAGGCCGCTGTCGCGCAGGAAACGCGCGACGGCGTCCGGAACATTCTCCGGGTTCCCGACGCGCTCGACCGAGCACGCCATGAGCTTGGCCCGCTCCGCGAACCGCTCGAGCCGGTCCCAGTCGGCAGGCGGTCGCGGGCCGGCCGCGTGCCGCTCCAGGTACGCGCGCGCGTCGTCCTGGACCGCCTGCGACGGCGGACCGCTGCGACCGAGCGCCTGGCGGATGCGGCCCAGAATCTGTTCGCGCGAGCTCATCGTGCTGTCAGGCCACGCGGTTGCGCGGCTCGCCGGCCACGTAGGCCTCGATGTTGTCGATCAGCTGGTCGGCCATCACCTGCATCGCCTCGCGGCTCGCCCACGCCACGTGCGGCGTCAGGATGAAGTTGGGCCGCTCCACCTCGAGCAGCGGATTGCCTTCGCGCGGCGGCTCCACCGACAGCACGTCGAAACCGGCGCCGGCGATCCAGCCCTCCTCCAATGCGCGCACCAGCGCCCGCTCGTCCACCAGAGCGCCGCGGGCCGTGTTGATGAGGACCGCGTCCGGCTTCATCGCACGCAGCTCGCGCTCGCCGATCATGCCGCGCGTGGCGGGCGTCAGCGGGCAGTGCAGCGAGATTACGTCGCTCTCCGCGATCACGCGGTCGAACGGCCGATAGCCGGCGCGCGGCGCCGTCTCGCCCTTGCGCTCGGCGAACGCCACCTGCATGCCGAACGCCTCGCCCAGGCGCGCCACCGCGTCGCCGAGCCCGCCGCGGCCGACGATTCCGAGCCGGCTGCCGTGCAGGTCGCGGATCGGATGGTTGAACAGGCAGAAAGACGGCGCCTGCTGCCAGCGCCCGCTGCGCACGTCGTCGCGGTACGCCAGCAGGTTGCGCCGCAGCGCCAGAATCAGCGTAAAGACGTGCTCCGGAACGGCGTGCACGCCGTAACCGCGGATGTTCGAGACGACGATGCCGTGGCTGCGGCAGTACTCCAGGTCGACGTTGTCCGTCCCTGTCGCGCATACCGCGATCTTGCGCAACGCGGGCAGCCGCGCCAGCGTCTCGGCGCGCATCGGCACCTTGTTGACCACGGCGATGGTAGCCCCGGCAAGGCGCGGCAGGATCTCCGCCGGCGCGGTCAACGGGTAGTCGACCCACTCGTGCGCGAACGCCGGCCGCCGGATGTCGGCCTCGATCGTCGAGCAGTCGAGGAAGACGACGCGGTGCATCGCGTCAGCCCAGCGTCGGCATCGACAGGCTCCTGCCCGGCAGGTCGCTGTCCGCCCAGCGCGTCGTGACGACCTTGGTGCGCGTGTAGAAATAGACGCCCTCCATGCCGTGCATGTGCAGGTCGCCGAACAGGGACGACTTCCAGCCGCCGAACGAGAAAAACGCCATCGGCACCGGGATCGGCACGTTGACGCCCACCATGCCCACCTCGATCTCGTTCTGGAACCGGCGCGCGGCGGCGCCCGAGCGCGTGAATACCGCCGTGCCGTTGCCGTAAGGATTCCGGTTCACGAGGTCGATCGCCTCGTCAAAGTCCTTCGCCCGCAGCACGACGAGAACCGGGCCGAAGATCTCGTCCTTGTACACCGACATCTCGGGCGTCACGTGATCGATCAGCGTGGGGCCGAGGAAGAAGCCGTTTTCGTGGCCCTTGACGCTGAGGCCGCGACCGTCCACCACCAGCTCGGCGCCGGCGGCCTCGCCCTGGTCGACGTAGCCCTTCACCCGATCCCGGTGGGCGCGGCTGATCAGGGGCCCCATCTCGACGCCTTCGGCCGTCCCCGGCCCGACGTTCAGCTTGCGCGCCCGCTCGGCGATCTTCTGCACCAGCGCGTCGCCGGCCTCGCCGACCGCCACGACCGCGGAGATCGCCATGCAGCGCTCGCCGGCCGAGCCGTAGCCCGCGCCGATCAGCGCGTCCGCGGTGAAATCGAGGTCGGCGTCGGGCAGGACGACGGCGTGATTCTTCGCCCCGCCGAGCGCCTGCACCCGCTTGCCGTGGCGCGCGGCGGTCTCGTAGACGTACTGCGCGATGGGCGTCGAGCCGACGAACGACACCGCCTTCACGTCCGGATGGGTGAGCAGCGCCTCGACCGCCTCCTTGTCGCCGTGCACCACGTTCAGCACACCGTCGGGCAGGCCGGCCTCGGCGAACAGCTCGGCCATCCGCATCGAGGTCGAGGGCACCTTTTCCGACGGCTTCAGCACGAACGTGTTGCCGCAGGCGATGGCCACGGGGAACATCCACAGCGGCACCATCGCGGGAAAGTTGAACGGCGTGATGCCGACGCACACCCCGATCGGCTGCAGCAGCGAATGGCAGTCCACGCCGCGGCCGACGTCCTCGGAATGCTCGCCCTTGAGCAGATGCGGGGCGCCGCTCGCGAACTCGATCACCTCGATGCCGCGTTGCACCGATCCCGCCGCGTCCGCCAGCGTCTTGCCGTGCTCCTCGCTCACGAGCCGCGCCAGCTCGTCCCGGTTCGCCTCCATCAGCTCGCGGAAACGCGCCATGATGCGCGCGCGGCGCAGCGGCGTCGTGGCGCGCCAGCCCGGGAACGCCGCTTTCGCGGCCGCCACCGCGGCATCGACATCGGCCTTGCCGCACAACGGCACCTTCCGCACCGCCGCCCCGGTGGCCGGATTGGTCACCTCGCCCCAGCGCCGGGTAACGGCTGGAACCTTGCGACCACCGATCCAAAGGGCAACCTGGTTGGCCGCCTCCACAGGGGCGGCCGGAGGGGATTTCGGTACGCTGCTCATGATCGTCCTCGCTCCGCGTAGAGTTCTCTGAAGGTTCTGCCGGCCGGCGCCGGCATGTCGCGCCCGTCGGTCCAGCCGGAAGCGAGCGGCAGCCGGTGCACGAGCCCGTCGCCGCCGCCCATCCATTTCAGCAACCGCGCGCCGATCCGCGTCGCCAGCGAGTACAGCCGCGGCCGCGTCGCCAGCCAGGCCCAGGCGCGCAGGCCCAGCCGCTCGGGCCACGGGCGCAGGCCCCGCGTCACCTGCTTCTCGCGCAGCTTGCGCATGAGGTCCGGCAGCGGGATCTTGACCGGGCAGACGACGCCGCACTGGTTGCACAGCGTCGCCGCGTGGGGCAGGTCGAGCGCGTTCTCGAGCCCGACGTAC
>CAZGTK010000200.1:0-5350 GCA_964528415.1 uncultured Burkholderiales bacterium
CTGGCCGAAGGCGCCGCCGCGCAGCAGGCGGGAACCCCGGGCATCGCGCTCGCGCGCTCGCTGAACACCGGGATTGCCGCCAGCGTGTGGAACGCCTCCCAAGGCACGCCTTGCGGGTCCTGCACCCAGTACTTGTGCGAGCGGGCATAGCAGCACGCGGCGTCCTCCGCCACCACGCCGGCGGCATCGGCGCGCGCGAGGTCCTGGTGCACGCGCTCGAGTTCCGCGTCGTCCTCGACCTGGATGCCGAGGTGGTCCAGCCCCGGCCGGCGGCCGCGCGTCGAGATCGCGAAGTTCACGCGCGGGTCGTCCAGCATCCACTTGGCGTAGTCCGCCTTCACCACCGCCGGCTCGGCGCCGAACAGGCTCGAGTAGAAGCGGATGTTCTTCGCCAGGTCCTCCACCGCGAGGTGGACGTGCAGTCGTTTCATGCGTTGCCTCCGTGCAGGCCCGTCACGGGCCGATGACAATACGCCGGCGCTCCGGCGGATCGGGAACCGAACGATAAGCCGCGGCAGCGGGCTTCGGTGCAGCGGGTTTCCCGGGCCGGGATCGAATGCGATGGGGCCGGCAGATATCGTTTCGATGTTTCTAGTATTATCGAACTATATGCCGGAGTCAAGACCCCCCCTCGGATGCCCCGCCGGGCACGGCCGCCGGCGGGCTCGTGCAGGCGGACGCGCTCCGGCCAACGGGCGCCTTCAGGGCCCGACACGGGCTCGCGGGGCCAATCGGTTACCAAGCGGAAACAAACGCACCCGAAGCGGAAATCGTCGGGTTACCGCATTGGCGTAAGGTGACCACCTTGTTTTGCCGACCCGACCGATTGGAGTTCAACATGGCACCCGTCACCTGCACGACCCTGGATCAGACCCCCGTCACCCTGGCCTCCGCGGAGATCGCCGCCCTCGCGGCCGACGTCAGTGGCGGCGTCGTCACTGAGCGCAGCGACGATTACGACACCGCGCGCAAGGTGTGGAACGGCATGGTGGATCGCCGGCCGGCGCTGATCGCGCGCTGCCTCCAGGCGAGCGACGTGCGCCACACGGTCGGCTTCGCCCGCGAGCGCCGGCTGCTCGTCAGCGTGCGCAGCGGCGGACACCACATCGCCGGCAACTCCGTGGCCGACGGCAGCCTGGTGATCGACCTCGGCGCCATGAAGCGCGTCGAGATCGACCCCGCGAGCCGCACGGCCCGCGTGCAGCCCGGCGCGCTGCTGGGCGATTTCGACCGCGAAGCACAGGCCCACGCCCTGGCGACCCCGCTCGGCATCAACTCCACCACCGGCGTCGCCGGCCTGTGCCTCGGCGGCGGCTTCGGCTGGCTCACGCGCAAGTACGGCATGACCATCGACAACCTGGTCTCGGTCGAGATCGTCACCGCCGACGGCGAGCTGCGCACGGTCTCGGCAATCCGCGAGCCCAACCTGTTCTGGGCGATCCGCGGCGGCGGCGGCAATTTCGGCGTCGTGACCTCGTTCGAGTTCCGCCTGCATCCGGTGGGGCCCGAGGTCTACGCCGGGCTGGTGGTCTATCCCGCCGCGCAGGCGCGGCAGGTGCTGCGCGCCTGGCGGGAGTTCACCGCCGGCGCGCCGGACGAGCTCAGCGTCTGGACGGTGCTGCGCAAGGCGCCGCCGCTGCCCTTCCTGCCCGAGTCGGTCCACGGCAAGGACGTCGTCATCTTCGCGCTGGTGCACGCCGGCGAGCTCGCCGCCGGCGAGCGGGCCGCGGCGCCGGTGCTGGGCTTCGGCACGCCCATCGGCAGCCACCTGGGCGCGACGCCCTACGCCGCGTTCCAGGCCGCGTTCGACCCGCTGCTCGCGCCCGGCGCCCGCAACTACTGGAAATCCCACAACTTCGCCGGCCTCGACGAGCGCTTCCTCGACATCGCCATCGCCGCCGCGGCGGCGGCGCCGGGCCCCGAATGCGAGGTGTTCATCGCCCAGCTCGGCGGCGCCATGGGGCGCGTCGCGCCGACCGACACCGCGTATGCCGGGCGCGACGCCCGCTACATCATGAACATCCACGGCCGCTGGCAGAGCGAGGCGGACGACAAGGCCGTGCGCGAGTGGAGCCGGCGGCTCTACGCCGACGCGACGCCGTTCGCGACCGGCGGCGGCTACGTCAACTTCTTCACCGCCGACGAAGGCGAGCGGGTCGCGCAGGCCTACGGCGTCAACTACGCGCGGCTGCAGGAGGTGAAGCGCCGCTACGACCCCGACAACCTGTTCCGCATGAACATCAACGTCTCGCCTTCGGTCGCCAGGGCGGCGGCCTAGGGCGCCGGATGCGCGCCATGAGCCGCCGCCACGACAGCATCCTCGGCACCATCGGCCGCACGCCGGTCATCCGCGTCAACCGCCTGGCGCCGGCGGGGGTGAATCTCTACGTCAAGGCCGAGGCGTTCAACCCGATGGGCTCGGTCAAGGACCGCATGGCGCTCGCCGTGATCGAGGCCGCCGAGGCGAGCGGCGCGCTCAGGCCCGGTCAGACGGTGATCGAGGCCACCAGCGGCAACACCGGCATCGGCCTGGCGATGGTGTGCGCGGCCAAGGGTTACCCGCTGGTCGTGACGATGGCGGAGAACTTCAGCGTCGAGCGGCGCAGGATCCTGCGCTTCCTCGGCGCGAAGGTGGTGCTGACGCCGGCGGCGCTCAAGGGCAGCGGCATGGTGGCCAAGGCCGAGGAGCTCGCGCACGCGCACGGCTGGTTCCTGGTACGCCAGTTCGAGAACGAGGCCAACGCGGACGCCCACCGGCGCACGACCGCGATGGAAATCCTCGACGCGTTCGCCGGCGAGCGGCTGGACTACTTCGTCACCGGCTACGGGACGGGCGGCACGCTCAAGGGATGCGCGCACGTGCTCAAGGAGCAGCGTCCGGGCACGCGCATCGTCGCCTGCGAGCCCGACAACTCGCCGCTGCTCGCGAGCGGCATCGCGCAGCCGCGGCGCCCCGACGGCGCGCCCGCCGAGAGCCATCCCGGCTTCCGCCCGCACCTGATGCAGGGCTGGACGCCGGATTTCATTCCGAAGCTGACCGAAGACGCGGTAGCGCTGGGACTCGTCGACCGCGTCGTCGCCGTCAACGGTAACGACGCGCTCGCCTGCGCGCGGGATCTCGCCCGCCGCGAAGGCATCTTCACCGGCATCTCGGGCGGCGCGACGTTCGCCGGCGCGCTCGACGTCGCGCGACAGGCGCCGGCCGGCAGCACGATTCTGTGCATGCTCCCCGACACCGGGGAGCGCTACCTGACGACGCCCCTGTTCGAGTTTATCGGCGCTGACATGGACGAGGTCGAGCTCGGGATCGCGCGCTCGACGCCCAACTACCGCTTCGACGCGCCGGCACCCGCTGCCCCCGCGCCGGCGCCGGTTGCCGGCGCGCCGGCTGCCGCCGCCGACCCTGAAATCGCGGCCCTGGTCGAGGACATCGTCGCGGACCCGCGGCAGCCGGTGGTGATGTTCGCGCTGGAATGGTGCGAGTTCTGCTGGGCGGTGAGAAAGCTGTTCGCGGCGCTGGAGATTCCCTTCCGCTCGGTGGATCTGGACTCGGTGGCGTATCAGCGCGACGACCTGGGCGGGCGCATCCGTCCGGAGCTGGCCGCGCGCACCGGCAGCCGCACGATCCCGCAGATCTTCGTCGGCGGCCGCCACGTCGGCGGCTGCACGGACGTGTTCGACGCCTACCGCGACGGACGGCTAGCCGCCCTTCTCGCGGGCCACGGCATCACGCCGACGCGGAACGACCTCGATCCGGCGGCCTTCCTGCCGGGCTGGATTCACCGCCCGGCGCCGACGCCCCGCGCGGCCTGACGCGGCCGCGACGCCGCGACCGCTGCGCCTGCGTGGTTCGGCGAGCGCCGCGCGCGGCTCACCAGCGGCCCTCGTGCGGCGTTTCCAGCATCGGCCGGATTTCGTCGGCGACGGCCTCGCGGGCGCGGAAGATCCGCGAGCGGACGGTCCCGATCGGGCACTTCATGCGGCGCCCGATCTCGTCGTAGCTCATGCCCTCGATCTCGCGCAGGATGATGGCGGTGCGCAAATCGGCCGGCAGCTGCCGCAGCGACTGATGGATGGTCTCGGCGACCTGCTTCGCCGAGAGCTCCGCGATCGGCGTGCTGATCTCGCGCAGCCGTTCCGCGTCGTCGAACGACTCCGCGTCCTCGGCGTCGATCTCGGTCGCCATCGGCGGGCGCCGGCTCAGGGCGACCCGGTAGTTCTTCGCCGTGTTGACGCCGATGCGGTAGAGCCAGGTGAAGAAGCCGGATTCGCCGCGGAACGCCGGCAGCGCGCGGTAGGCCTTGATGAAAGCCTCCTGCGTGACGTCCTCGACTTCCGCGTGATCGCGGATGATGCGCGAGATCGCCCACGCCAGCCGCCGCTGATATTTCGCCATCAAGGTGCCGAACGCCTGCTTGTCGCCGCGCTGCGCGCGGGCGACGAGCTCGACGTCGGGATCGCGCCGCGCCGGCGCGCGCTTGCCGCCCGGGCGATCAAACCGATCGCAGTGGCGTTCGTTCTGATCCCCGGACGCTCGGTTCGCTGTGGAGCGCTGGATCGTCGTCATGGCAGCACCTCGCTCGAGTGCAGTGATCGGGGCGGTGCGAGAGGCCCGGCAGCCTGCGCCGGACCGGCGACCCCCCGCGGGTGACGCTGCTCCTGCCGAAGACAAGGCCGTGCCGGAACCGCGCGAGTGGAGTCCGAGAACGGGGATCCGCCGGGATCACGACCCCGCCAGGATGGCCGGGAAACGTGCGGCGGACCGGACCCGCCCTTGGCATGACCTTGCGTCGTTATGTTGCCTGCATACCCACGCGGCCGTAATCCGTATGCCTGCGTACGTTGCTCACCGGCCCCGCACGCGACTGCAAGTGTCGTTCCGTGTCCGCGTATCGCCTTGATTCGGCGCCGAAGCAATGCGCCTGTCATCGTTGCGGCTATCCGTAGGAAAGACGATCGCGGTCGAAGTTCAACCCATCGGGCGACCGGCGCGCCGCCGCGGCGTTCAGCCCGCACGTCGTCTGCGGGGCGCGCGCGGGCCGGCGATGCCGGCGTCATGGTGCCCGCGCGGAGCGTGCGTCTCGGCCGCGGATCGCGCCGCCGCGACGTGCCCAGGCGCCGAAGGCCGGCTGGCGCGCGCCGCGCCGCCAATGAAAAAGGGCCCCGTCAGGGGCCCCTTGCGTCCCGATCGACCGGCGCGGCCGCGCCGTGCGAGCGGCGGCGGCTCAGCCGAAGTTCTTCGCGGCGAAGTCCCAGTTGACCAGGTTCCACCACGACTCCAGGTACTTGGGCCGGGCGTTGCGGTAGTCGATGTAGTAGGCGTGCTCCCACACGTCGCAGGTCAGCAGCG
>CAZGTK010000201.1:0-5320 GCA_964528415.1 uncultured Burkholderiales bacterium
ATGGTGCGGCGCAGGTAGGCGAGGTAGTCGCGGGTGAGGCCGAGGTCCTCGGCCGGCCGGTCGGAGGCCGCCCCGTGGCCGGGCACCAGCACCTTCGGCTCGAGCGCCAGCAGGCGCTCGAGCGATGCGAGCCACGCTTTCGAGTCGGCCGTGCCGACGAAAGGCACCCGCCCGCGGAAGACGAGGTCGCCCGCGAACAGCACGCCGTCGGGCTGCACCATCAGCGCGAGATCCTCGGCGGTGTGCGCGGGACCGACGTGGCGCACCAGGAAGCGCACGCCGCCGAGCTCGAAGTCGACGTCGCCGTCGAGCCAGCGGTCGGGCGCCACGAGCCGAGTCGACTCGTCGATCCACGGAAACAGGATCTGGCGCCGCTGCTCGAGGCGGTCGCGCGCCTCGTCGGAGTCGAGGTAGGCGCGCCCCGCGCGGTGGGCCCAGATCTCGGCGCCGGCCGCCTTGAAGGCCTGCAGGCCGTAGACGTGGTCCGCGTGGTAATGGCTCACGATCACGCGCCGCACCGGCCGCTCGGTGACCGCGCGGATCCGGCGCAGCAGCTCGCGCGCGAGCGGCGGCGAGCCGAGCGCGTCGAACACCACCACGCCCTCGCGCGTCACCACGAAGCCGGCGTTGGCGATGTGGCCTTCGTTCTCCGGCGCCGCGGGTCCCGGCAGCGACGGCACGTACCACGCGTGCGCGCTGACCCGCACCGGGTCGACGGCCACCGACACGGCGGCGTCGTCCGCGGCGCGCGCCGCCGCGGCGAGCGCGATCGCGCACAGCAATGCCGGCCATCTCGTCACGGTTGTCTCGCTTGCGGCCTTCCTGCCCCGACTTTAACATAGGCCCACCGTCTTCCGATCCGCCCCCCCGTGACCCTGCTCGCCCTCATCGCGGCATTCCTGCTCGACCACTTTCGCCCGCTGACGGCGCGGCATGCCGGCGTAATGCTGTTCCGCAGCTACGTCGCCATGCTTGCAGAGCAGCTCGCCGGGCGCGAGCGCTACCAGGCGCTCGCCGCCTGGCTGATCGGCGTGGTGCCGGTGGTGGCCGTGGCATGGGGCGTCCATCACCTGCTGGACGCCGTGAGCGGCGTGCTGGCATGGGCGTGGGACGTCCTGATTCTCTACGCCACGCTCGGCTACCGGCGCGGCGCCGCCGCGTTCGCCGCCGTCGAGGATGCGCTCGTGCGCGGCGACGAGGTCCAGGCGCGCGCGCTGCTTGCCGAGTGGCGCGGCGAGCCCGCCGACGACCTCTCCGGCGAGGAGACGGCGCGGCTCGCGATCGAGCAGGGCCTGCTCGCGGCGCACCGAGGCGGCTTCGCCATCATCGTGGCCTTCGTGCTGCTGCCGGGGCCGGTGGGGCCGCTGCTCTACCGCCTCGCCGAGCTGCTCAAGGACGCCTGGGGCGGCCCCGGCGCCTCGCCGGATTCGTCGCTGCGCCGGTTCGCGGCCGAGGCGTTCGCGATCCTGGACTGGGTGCCGGCGCGGCTCACCGGCGGCAGCTTCGCCGTGATGGGCGACTTCGAGGACGCCGTCTACTGCTGGAACTCGCAGGCGTCGCACTGGCTCGATCCCGGCGACGGCATCGTGCTCGCGAGCGGCGCCGGCGCGGTCGGCGTGCGCATCGGCGAGTCCTACCATCGCGAGGGCGCGCTGTACTACCGGCCCGAGCTCGGCGTCGGCGACACCGCCGATCCGGAGCAGATGGCGAGCGTGCGGGTGCTGCTGCGGCGGACGCTCTACTTCTGGGCCGGCGTCGTCTTGCTGCTCTCGCTCGGCCGCTGGCTCGGCGCCTAGCGGCCGGCCGGCCCGCCGCGGTCGCGTTCCTGCCGCAGCGTGCGGTAGATCGCGAACCGCCGCGAATCGATCTCGCCGGCCGCCGCGGCCGCGGCGACGGCGCACCCGGGCTCCTGAAGATGCCGGCAGTTGCGGAAGCGGCAGCGGCCGAGATGCGGCCGCATCTCGGGAAAGGCCGCGGCGATCTCCCCGGCCGGCACGTGGTGCAGCCCGAATTCCTGCATGCCCGGCGAGTCGATCAGGTCGGTGTCGGCGGCGAGACGGTACAGGCGCGCGTGGCTCGTGGTGTGGCGGCCGGAATCGAGCGCCGCGGAGTGCTCGGCGGTGGCGGCGGCGGCGCCCGGGACCAGCGCGTTGACGATCGTGGACTTGCCCATGCCGCTCTGGCCGACCAGCACGTTGACGTGGCCGCGCAGGCGTGCGGCGAGCGGCGCGACGTCGCGCTTCGCGCTGATCGCGACGAGCGGGTAGCCGAGCGCCTCGTACAGCCGCAGGCGGCTGCGGGCGGCCGCCGACGGCCCCTCGAGATCGGCCTTGTTGAGGACGAGCAGCGCGGCGATGCCCCGGGCTTCCGCGGCCACCACGCAACGCGCGAGCAGCTCCTCGCTGAAGGTCGGCACCGGCGCGAGAACGATCACGGCCTGGGTGACGTTGGCGGCGATCAGCTTCTCGCGGAAGGCGTCGCTGCGGTAGAGCAGGCTCCGGCGCGGCGCCACCGACTCGATCACGCCGCCGTCGCCGCTCTCGCGCACGTCCACGTCGTCGCCGCAGGCGACGCCGCCGCGCTTGCCGCGGACCGTGCAGTCGAGTCGGCGGTGGTCGGGCAACTCCACCTCGAAGCGGCGCCCGTACGCCGCGACCACGCGTCCCCGCATCGTTGTCAGCCGGCGTCGGGTCCGGAGGCGCCCGGGCGCCGACGGGCCATGCTCAGGCCTCCAGCAGCCGGTTCACCTTGGCGGCGCAGATGAAATCGTTCTCCGACAGGCCCTTGATCGCGTGGGTCGAGTACTCGATCACGCAGCTGTTGTAGCCGACCTTCATGTCGGGGTGATGGTCCTCGCGGTGCGAGATCCAGGCGACCGCGTTGACGAACGCCATGACCTCGTAGTGGTTTCTGAACTTGCAGGTGCGCGTGATGACGCCGTTCTGGTGCGACCAGCCCGGCAGGCGCGCGAGCATGGCGTCCACCTGCGCGCGGTCGAGCGGCGCGACGCCGCCTTCGCACGGCGCGCACTTCTTGCTGGCGAGATCGATGAGGTCGTTCATGGCTGGCTCGTTCTCCGTCGTGTCGAGCGCCGCGTTCGGGCGCGGCGCTACTTGAAGTGATAGTACTGCTGGTTCAGGTACGCGGCGACGTCGCGTTCCTCCTCCGGGAACCAGCTGGCCTTGACCTGCGTGGCGCAGAAGCGAACCTGCGAGAGCAGCTGCTCCGCGCTCTTCACGCGGCGGTCCGGCCGCGTGTAGATCCGGCTGCCGTCGCCGCCGAACATGCTGACGTGGCAGGCGCCGCACTTGGCCTCCTGCATCAGCGCCTTGCCCTTGGCGGGGTTGGCGTTGGGAAAGGCCTCGGCCAGCGCCGGCGGCGCCGCCAGCAGGGCGGCGGCGAGCAGGACGGTGCGGATCATGTGCGTCTCCTTCGCGGGTTTCATGGCTGTTGCGGCGCCTGCCTCAGGCGCGCGATGCGCAGCGCCGCCGGCGGATGCGAATCGTAGACGGCCGAGTGCAGCGGGTCGGGCGTCAGCGTCGCGGCGTTGTCCTTGTACAGCTTGACCAGGGCGTCAACCAGGCTGCCGGCCGAGGCGTGCTCGGCGGCGTAGGCGTCGGCCTCGTACTCGTGGCGCCGCGAGTAGAACGCCAGCAGCGGCTGCAGCGGGAACGTGAACACCGGGACTGCCAGGAAGAACAGCACCAGCGCCGCCGCCGTCGACGGGTCGTCCACGCCGAGCGCGCCGTAGAACCACGCCGCCTCCTTGAGCTGGCCCAGCAGCCACAGGAAGGCGAGGCTGACGACGAACGACCAGGCAATGCGCTTCACCACGTGGCGGCGGCGGAAGTGGCCGAGCTCGTGGGCCAGCACCGCCTCCACCTCGGGCGGGGTCAGGCGCGTGAGCAGGGTGTCGAAGAACACGATGCGCTTCGAGCGGCCGAAGCCGGTGAAGTAGGCGTTGCCGTGGCTGCTGCGGCGCGAGCCGTCCATCACGTAGAGGCCCTGCGCGCGGAAGCCGCAGCGCTCGAGCAGCGCCTCGACGCGCTGCTTGAGCGCCTCATCCGCGAGCGGCGTGAACTTGTTGAACAGCGGCGCGATGAAGGTGGGGTAGATCGCCACCAGCAGCAGGTTGAACGTCACCCAGACGGCCCAGGCGTAGAGCCACCAGTAGACGCCGGCCTGCTGCATCAGCCACAGCACGGCGGCGGCGAGCGGCGCGCCCAGCGCCAGCGTCACCGCGAGCTGCTTGGCAAGGTCGGCGGCGAACATGGCCGGCCTCATGCGGTTGAAGCCGAACCGCGCCTCGATGCCGAAGATGCGCCAGACGGTGAGCGGCAGCTCGACGAGCGCCGCGACCAGCACGACGCCGCCGATCAGGGCGAGGCCCTGCAGCAGGGGCGCGTCGGTGAGCGCCCGCGCCAGGCCGTCGAGCAGATCGATGCCGCCGCCGAGGGTCAGCAGGACGAGCAGCGCGCCGTCGACGACCACGTGCACCACCGCCACGCGGGTCTTGGCGACCGTGTAGTCGGCCGCCTTGCGATGGGCTTCCGGGGTGATGGTGTCGGCGAAGGCGGGCGGCACCGCCTCGCGGTGCGAGCGCACGTGGCGCATGTGCCGGAGATCCAGCCATAGCCGCGCCGCCATCGAGGCGGCCAGGGCGACGAGAAAGGCGACGGTGAAGGGATGCACGGGGTCCGGTTCGGTGTCGGGATGATGCCGGATATGACACAATGCCGGCTCGGTAAATTCCCGGAAAATTATGGCACAAGACGCGAACCGCCTGATCTGGATCGACCTCGAGATGAGCGGCCTCAACCCGGAAGCGGACCGCATCCTGGAGATCGCCGTGGTCGTCACCGACGCCGAGCTCCAGCCGGTGGCCGAGGCGCCCGTGCTGGTCGTGCACCAGGATGATGCGGTCCTGGACCAGATGGATGCATGGAACCGCTCGACGCACGGCAAGTCGGGTCTGACGGACAAGGTGCGGGCGTCGCGCCTGACGGAGGCCGAGGCCGAGGACCAGATGGTGCGCTTCCTGGAACCGCTGGTGCCCGCCCGGGCCTCCCCGATGTGCGGCAACTCCGTGTGCCAGGACCGCCGCTTCCTGGCCCGCTACATGCCCCGCCTCGAGGCGTATTTCCACTACCGCAACCTGGACGTGAGCACGTTGAAGGAGCTTGCCCGGCGCTGGCGCCCGGAGGTCCTGACCGGCTTCACCAAGCAGGGCAAGCACGAGGCGCTGGCCGACATCTACGAGTCGATCGCGGAGCTGCGGCACTACCGCGCCAATTTTCTGCGGCCCTGAGGCGAGCGCCCC
>CAZGTK010000202.1:0-5298 GCA_964528415.1 uncultured Burkholderiales bacterium
CCAGGCCCGCGCCGACCGGATGCGCGAGGAAGGCAAGACCGTCGACATCTGGAAGTAGCGCCCGCGCGGCGGCGGCGCATCGCCACGCCGCGGACGATTCCTTGACCTAGCGCAAACCGGCATCCCGGCTCGGGCGTCAGACTGGATCCAGCGGGCCCGGGCCCCGCGGTTCACCCGGGCCCGAGAACGGGAGATGAGAACCCATGGCCGAACTCAAGCACATCATGGCCGCCACGGACTTCTCGGCGCCCGCCGACAACGCCGTGCGGCGCGCTGCGGCGCTTGCCGCCGCCCACGGGGCGGAGTTGCTCGTGGTCCACGTCTTCGACAATCGCGCCTGGCAAAATGCCAAGCGCCTGTTCCAGCGGGACGAATGGACCCACGGCGAGCCGGAGGACACGGCCGGCGCTCGGCTCGAGGAAACGCGCGAGCGCGTTGCCGCGGACTGCGCGGTGCGCGCCCGCCTGCTCGCCTGCGAGGACAGCGTCGGCAACGGCCTGCGCCAGCTGATCGACGACGAAGCGCCGGATCTGTTGGTGCTCGGCGCGCGCGGCGAGCATTGGCTCAAGGATCTGGTGCTCGGCAGCACGGCGCTGAAGCTGCTCCAGCAGGTCCGTCTTCCGGTGCTGGTGTCCCGGGTGCCGGCCGCCCGCGCCTACGCGGAGGTGCTGGTCGGCGTCGACTTCTCGCCGGCCTGCGAACGGGCGGTCCGCTTCGCGGCCGCCGCGTTCCCCGCCGCGCAGCAGCGCCTGCTGCACGCGTTCCAGATCCCGATGGAAGGCCGCATTCGGCTGGCCGGCGCCACCGACGCCGACATGCAGGGCTACCTTCGCATCGTGCGCGCCCATGCGGAGAAGGACATGCAGCGTTTCAGCGCATCCGTGCGCGGGAACGGCGGCGGCGACAGCCGCGTCATGCACGGGCCCCCGGCGTCGGTGCTGATCGAGCAGGCTGCGGCTTCCCAGGCCGACATCGTCGCTCTCGGCCGCCACGGCGGCAGCAGCCTGGACGAGCGCTTGATGGGCAGCGTCCCCGACAACGTCCTGCACTACGCGCCCTGCGACGTCCTGCTGGTTCCCTGATTCGGCGTCATTGGCCGGGGCGCCGGGCCACCAGGACGTCGCACGGCGCCTCCATCACCACGTGCAGCGACACGCTTCCCAGCATCAGCTGCGCGAGCTCCGACTGCCCATGAGCGCCCAGCGTCACCAGGTCCGCGCCGCTGTCGCCGGCGGCGCGCACGATGATTTCCGGCGCGTAGCCGTGCACTACCCGGGCGGCGACGCGTCCCGGCTCGATGCCTGCAGCGGCGATGAAATCGGCGAGCTGCCGCTCGGCCTCCGTCCGGGCGACGCGGACATAGCCTTCCACCGAGGCCGGATCCACGCCGGCGAAGCGCAGCTTGCCCTCGTAGGGCAGCTCGAACGCGTGCAGGAGCTGGATCTCGGCATCGGCGGCAACGGCAAGCGCGGCGTGCAGCGCCAGCTGCGCGCCGGGGGAAAAGTCCACCGCCACCAGCGCCCGCCGGTAGGGCATTTCACCGGGGCGCTTCACCACCAGGGTCGAGTGGGCGTTGCGGCGCACGACCTTCTGCGCGGTGGCGCCGAGGAAAAGATCACGCAGGAAGTGCTCGCCGTGGGCGCCGAGCACGGTGAGCTCGGCGCCGCGGGCTTCGCTTTCCGCGGCGATTTCCTCGTAGACCCGGCCGACGCGCACGGCGCACTCGACGGCGAGACCGCCGCGGCGCAGCTCCGCGGCGCACCGATCGAGCTCGGCGCGCGCCGACGCCAGCCAGCGCGCCTCGCCGGCGTGGTCCTCGCCGAGCCGCTGGAGCATCTGCATGTGATAGCCCTCCACCACGTGGAGCAGCGCGAGCGACGCGCCCCCGGCCTCCGCGAGGCGCGCGGCGCGCGCGATCGCCCAGCGGGCGCGGTCCGAAAAATCGGTGGCGGCGACGATCGGCGCCATGGCGGTTCTCCTCATCGAATGTCCTCGAAGATGGTGTCGGCGGCGTAGTCGGCCGCGTCGCGCAGCGGGACCAGCACGCGGCCGGCGCCGGCCTGCCTCAGGGCCTGGGCCTCGTCCTCGGTGTGGGCGACCATCGCCACCGTCCCGTCGTAGCCCTGCTGCCTGAGTCCGGTCAGCAATCCCAGGTTCGCCTCGGCCTGGGGCAGCGTGCTCACCACCCAGCGGGCATCGGCCAGCGGCAGCGTCTCGGCGGTATGCGGATCGCCGGCGTCGCCGAAGCGCACGGCAAAACCCTGGCGCCGGCGCGCCCGCACGGTCTCGGGATCGAAGTCCACGCCCAGCACCTTGAGGTCGCGCTCGCGCAGCCGCTCCGCGAGGCGCTGGCCGTAGCGGCCCAGGCCGACGACGATGACGTCGGCCTCGCGTTCGTCGCGCCGCGAGCGCTCGACCGCCTCCTCCCGGAACGGATGACGACGCTCGAACGCGCCGAGCCAGGGCTCGAACCACGCGTAGAGCCGGTGGGAGTACAGAATCATGTAGGTGGAGCTCGCGATCGTGACCAGGCCCACCAGCGTCACCAGCCCCAGCGTCGGCACGCCGACGTGGCCGAGCGCGATACCCATGGCGACGAAGACGATCGAGAACTCGCTGATCTGCGCCACCGTCAGGCCGGCCAGGAAGCCGGTGCGCTTGCGGTAACCCATGTAGCCCATGATCGCCATGACGATGAGCGGGTTGCCGATCAGGACGAACAGCGAGAACACCGCGGCGGCCGGCAGTTCGTCGCCGAGGGTAGCGAGTTCCAGCTTCGAGCCCAGGTCGATGAAGAAGAACAGCAGCAGGAAGTCGCGCAAGGTCGTGAGCCGCGTCGACATGGCGTCGCGGTAGGCCGTGGAGGCGAGCGAAAACCCGGCGAGAAACGCGCCCACCTCCTTGCTGAAGCCCAGCAGGTCGCCGGCGGCCGCCAGCGCCGTGCCCCAGGCGATCGCGAACAGCAGCAGCAGTTCCTGCGAGCGCGCCAGGTGGTTCATCAGGCGCGGCAGGACGTAGCGCATCGCACCGCCGATGAACGCCGTCACCGCCGCCGCCTTCCAGACCAGCGACACCACCGCGTCGGTCAGGCTGACGGCGCCGCCGGCCGCGGCGTACCCGCCGATGACCATCATCGCCAGCACGACCGCGATATCCTGCACGATCAGGAAGCCGATGGCGATGCGCCCGTGCAGCGAATCCACCTCGCGCTTGTCGGAGAGCAGCTTGACGATGATGATGGTGCTGGAGAAGGTGAGCGCGACGGCGACGTAGCCGGCCGCCATGTGGCCGAGCCCCAGCGCGAGGCCGATGAGATATCCGAAGAAGATCGTGAATCCCAGCTGGCCCAGCCCGGTGGCCAGCGCCACCGGGCCGAGGTGACGCACGAGGTGGAGGTCGAGCTTGAGGCCGACCACGAACAGCAGCACGGTCACGCCGATCTGCGCGAGCAGGTCGATCTGGTCGTGGCTGCGCACCCAACCCAGGGCGGACGGCCCGACCAGGATGCCCACGGCGATGAACGCGACGATCAGCGGCTGCTTCAGACGCACCGCGGCTGCCCCGGCCAGCGCCGAGAGCATCAGCAGCAGCGCGAACTCGTGGTAGGCGGTCATCGCGCCAACCATCGGCGGAACAACGCCTTCTCCAGTTCCACCAGCACGAACACGAAGGCGCCGAAGGCGGCGATCGGCAGCCAGGCGACCAGCGGCAGGGCGGCGGTGCCGAACAGCGCCTGCAGCGGCGGCGCGTAGGTGAACAGCGCCTGCAGCACCAGCAGGACGCCCACCGCGAGCAGCGCGTAGCGGTTGCCCAGGACGCCTTTGCCGGCGGTGGCGGGCGCGATGATGAAGCGGCTGTTGAAGAGGTAAAACACCTGCGCCACCACCAGCACGTTGACCGCGAACGTGCGCGCCAGCTCGAGCGAAGCGCCCTGGCCCAGCTCGTAGAGAAAAGCGCCCAGCGCCCCGGCGACCAGCAGAGCGGATACGAGCGCAACGCGCCAGATCAGGAAGCCGGTGAGCAGCGGCTCCGCGGGAGGTCGGGGCGGCCGCTTCATGACGCCGGGCTCGGCCGGCTCGAACGCGAGCGCCAGTGCGAGCGTCACCGCCACCACCATGTTGACCCACAGCACCTGCACCGGCGTGAGCGGCAGCGCGGTGCCGAGCAGCACCGCCGCCACGATCACCGCGGCCTGGCCGCCGTTGGTGGGCAGGATGAAAAGGATCGCCTTCTTGAGGTTGTCGTAGACGGTGCGCCCCTCCTCGACCGCGCTGGCGATGGAGGCGAAGTTGTCGTCGGCGAGGACCATCTCGCCCGCTTCCTTCGCGGCTTCCGTGCCCTTGTCGCCCATGGCGACGCCGACGTCGGCGCGCTTCAGCGCCGGCGCGTCGTTGACGCCGTCGCCGGTCATCGCCACGACCTCGCGGCGCGCCTGCAGCGCGCGAACCAGCCGCAGCTTGTGCTCGGGGCTCGCGCGCGCGAAGACGTCCACCGTCGGCGCGACGTCCTCCAGCACGGCGTCGTCGAGGCGCTCGAGATCCGCGCCGGTCAGGACCCGCGGCTCCTCGGCGCCGAGGCCGAGCTGCGTCGCCACCGCCTTGGCCGTGGCGGCGTGGTCGCCGGTGATCATCTTCACGCGGATGCCTGCCGAGCGGCACGCCGCCACCGAGGCGATCGCCTCCGCGCGCGGCGGGTCGATCATGCCCAGCAGCGCGAGGAGCGTGAAACCGCCCGCGACATCGCCGAAGGCGAGTTCGCGCTGACCGGGATCGGCGCTGCGAAACGCGATCGCCAGCACCCGCAGTCCCGCCGCGGCGATCTCATCGGCGCGCGCGTCCCAGGCGGCACGGTCGAGCAGATGGTCCTCGCCGCCGGCGCGCTGGCTCGCGCACATCGCCAGCACCTGCTCGGGCGCGCCCTTCAGATAAATGAAGTGGTGCCCGGCGTGGTCGTGGTGCAGCGTCGCCATGTACCGATGCTCGGACTCGAACGGGATGCTGTCGAGGCGCGGAAACCGCTCCCCCTCGACGCGCGGATCGACGCCGGCCTTGCCGGCCAGGGCGAGCAGCGCCCCCTCGGTGGGATCGCCTTCGAGGCGCCACTCGCCGTCGGCTTCGCGCAGGACCGCGTCGTTGCATAGCGATGCCGCCCGCGCAATGTCTCTCAGCGCCGGAACGTCCTGCTCGGCCAGCTCGCGTCCGGCGGAGGCGAAGCCGCCCAGCGGCGCGTAGCCGACGCCGCTCACGTCGATCGACTGCTCGGCGGTCACCACCCGCTGCACGGTCATCTCGTTCCGGG
>CAZGTK010000203.1:0-5277 GCA_964528415.1 uncultured Burkholderiales bacterium
GGTAGCCGAAATGGGTGGTCTTGGTCATGGATTCCGGGCGATGGGGAGCGGGTGATGGGCGATGGGTGATGGGCTATGGGCTACGGGTGACGGGTCCACGGCAAAGCTTGGGGCCGAACGCACGGTAAAGCGCGATTCCCGTTCCCCATGACTCATTGCCCATGGCCGATCGCCCATTCCCCATCGCTCATCGCCGATCACTCATCGCTCATCGCCCACTACTTGGACTTGCCGCGTGGCCGCGGCGCGTCGCCGCCCGGCTTCGGCTCGCGGCTCTCGCCGGCTTCCGCCAGGCGCTGGAGGTAGCGCTGCCACATCTCGTCCTGGTGCCGGCCGTAGTCGTAGAGCAGGTCCCACGAGTAGATGCCGGTGTCGTGCCCGTCGGAGAAGATCAGCCGCACCGCGTAGCTGCCCACCGGCTCGATCTCGGTGATCGTGACCTCCTTCTTGCCGGTCTGCAGCGTCTCCTGGCCGGGGCCGTGGCCGCGCACTTCCGCCGAAGGCGAGTGGACGCGCAGGAACTCGCACGGCAGGCTGAAGCGGGCGCCGTCGGCGTAGGAGATTTCCAGCAGGCGGGACGCCTGGTGGAGCTTGATCTCGGTCGGTACCGGGGAGATCTCGTCGGGGCCTGGCATGCGTAATAGGGGGCGTAACCCAGGGTCGTTAGTTCGATCATAAACCACGCCGACGCCGCCGAACAGGTAACAACCCCTTGTCCCGCCGAGGATTTGCGCGACCGCAACGGATGTAACGAAGCTGTCATTTTGGTTTCATACTATGGTGAGCGGGAGCCGTCGATGAAGGGCATGCATGAGCGCGACCGTACTCGTGGTGGAGGATGAGCCGGGCATCCAGGAGCTCATCTCCTACAACCTGAAGCAGGCGGGGCACTTGCCGCTGCGGGCCCACAGCGCGGAGGAGGCCCAGCAGATCGTAAAGAACGCGCTGCCGGACCTGGTGCTGCTGGACTGGATGCTGCCGGGCGCGAGCGGCATCGAGTTCGCCCGGCGCCTGCGCGCGGACGAGCGCACGCGGACCATCCCCATCATCATGCTGACCGCGCGCACCGAGGAGCGCGACAAGATCAGCGCGCTCGACACCGGCGCCGACGACTACATCACCAAGCCGTTCTCGCCGCGGGAGATGATCGCGCGCATTCGCGCCGTGCTGCGGCGGCGCGCGCCGCAGATGACCGACGACCCCGTCACCATCGGCGGCCTGACGCTGGACCCGACCACCCATCGCGTGAACGGCGACGGCACCCAGATCAGCCTCGGCCCCACCGAGTTTCGCCTGCTGCACTACCTGATGACCCACCCGGAGCGCGTGCACTCGCGCTCGCAGCTGCTGGACCAGGTCTGGGGCGACCACGTGTTCGTCGAGGAGCGCACGGTGGACGTCCACATCCGCCGGCTGCGCAAGGCGCTGGAGCCCAGCGGCAAGGACCACCTGATCCAGACCGTGCGGGGCGCCGGCTATCGCCTCTCCGCCGCCTAAGGGCGCGTTCCAGCACCCGCTCGGGGTGTGGGAGAATGACGCTTTCATGGCCTGAGTTCGGCGCGTGGTCAGTTTCTGGCAGCGGACGCTCGCCGGGGTTGCCGGCGCAATCCTCGCGGCACTGGTGGGATGGGCCTACGCGGGCGCGCTCGCGGGGCTCGCCGTGTTCGGCGCCCTGCTGCTGTTGCTCTTGTTCCACCACCTGCGCAACCTGGCGGAGCTGTTCCGCTGGGTCGAGGCGCCCGACCCGCAGCACCCGCCCGACACCACCGGCGTCTGGGACGACCTGTTCTCGCGGCTGTACCGGCTGACCCGGGCCCACACCCGCAGCCGCCAGGAACTCGCCGACGCGCTCGACCGCTTCCGGCAGGCCGCAGCCGCGCTGCCCGACGGCGTCGTCATCCTCGACGACGCCGACCGCATCCAGTGGTGCAACCCCAACGCCGAGACCCACTTCGGCCTCGACCGCCGCCGCGACGTCGGCCAGCACATCACCAACCTGGTGCGCGATCCGCGCTTCGTCGAGTACCTGGCCGCGCGCGAGTACCGCGAGCCCGTCGTCATGCGCATCGAGCGCGACGCGCCGCTGAAGGTGTCGGTCCAGCTGGTGCCCTTCGGCGAGAACCAGAAGCTGCTCATCAGCCGCGACATCACCAGCATCGAGCGCGCCGACACGATGCGGCGCGATTTCGTCGCCAATGTATCGCACGAGCTGCGCACGCCGCTCACCGTGGTGGGCGGCTTTCTCGAGACGCTGGCCGACGCCGAGCGTCCCGACCCCGAGATGCTCAAGCGCTCGCTCGATCTGATGCGCCACCAGACCGCGCGCATGCAGCGGCTGGTGGAGGACCTGCTCACGCTGTCGCAGCTGGAGAACTCCCACAAGCTGCTGCGCGAGGAGAAGGTGGACGTGCCGGACCTGCTGCGCGCGCTGTATGGCGAGGCGCAGACGCTCTCGGGCGGCCGCCACCGCATCGGCCTCGACCTCAAGAGCGACGACTGGCTGCTCGGCAACGCCGACGAGCTGCGCAGCGCGTTCAGCAACCTGGTGTCGAACGCGGTGCGCTACACGCCCGACGGCGGCCGCGTCGATCTCGTCTGGGAGCTGAAAGGCGGACAGCCGGTGTTCGGCGTCCGCGACACCGGCATCGGCGTCGAGGCGCACCACATTCCCCGCCTGACGGAGCGCTTCTACCGCGTCGACCGCGGGCGCTCGCGCGAGACCGGCGGCACCGGCCTCGGCCTGGCGATCGTCAAGCACGTGCTGTCGCGGCACCAGGCGGTGCTCGAGGTGCAGAGCGAGATCGGCAAGGGCAGCGTGTTCAGCGTGCGATTTCCCGACGCGCGCCGGCTGCCGGCGCCGCGGGTCGGCCGCACCGACCGCGTGGCCTAGGCAGCGGCGAAGCTGACGCGCTCGTAGTCGGCGCCGCGCTCGACGAGCAGCTCGAGCTTGACCTTGCGCGCGGCCTCGTCCTGGTGCAGCTCGATGACCCGGTGCGGCTGGTACAGCCCCTTCGGCAGGATCAGGCTGCCGGGCAGCTTGAGCGAGGGCACCTCGGGCAGGAACATCGCCTCGACCCAGGGCTCGGTGGGGGGGATGCCCGCGCCGGTCGGCCGCACCGCCACCGGCTTGGGCGCGCCGGGCAGCGTGCGCAGTCCCGCCTGCAGCGCGCCGGTGCGCCCCACGACGAGCCAGCGCACCACGCCGAGCAGGTGCCACGTCGCGCTCGAGAGCTTGAGCGCCAGCAGCTGGCCCACCACCAGCCGCTCGCCGGCGCCCTCGCGCTCGATGCGCATGCCGACCACGCTCTCGTCCTTCACGCCCCAGGTCTCTTCCTTGGCCGCCGGCGCCTCCGCCTTGGCCGCCGGCGCGCCGCCCCAGGCCGGCGCGCCGCCCCGGCGCTTCTGGCCGGGCTGCGTGAAGGGCTTGCCGGCGACGAAGGCCCAGATCGCCGGCAGGCCGAACGCGACCTGCGCGTGGCTCACGCTCTGGCGCCGCTCGAAGCTGCGCACCGGCACGCCCTCGCACCAGACCTTGTGCAGCTGGGTCAGGAGCTGGCCGCAGCCCGGCTGCTCGCAGTCGCGGCCGAGCCCCAGCTGGTCCGGCGACTGGCCCTGCTGCAGCAGGACCTGCTTCACGCGCACGATCTTGCTGATGTCGGACAGGTCCAGGTAGCGGGTCGCCTCGGAGGTCGTCACCTGCCGCAGCGACTGCAGCCCGGCCTGGCCCTTGAGGTACACCGCCAGGCAAGGCACGTTGTCGTCGCCCTGCTTCGGCGACATGTTGATGGCCACGTTCGCGCACCAGCTGCGCAGCCAGCGCTGCGTGATCTCGAGCTGCTTCGGCGTGAGCTCGTAGGGATTGGCGTGGCACACGAGCAGCGTCTCGACGTAGACCGAGCGGCAGCTGCTGGTGCCGCCGTCCGGCTCCGCCACGGCGGACTCGCCGAAGCGCTGGCCTTCCGAATAGGCGTACACCGCGTGCAGCTGCGGCCACAGATCGGCCGGGATCTCGTAGCGCATGCGCAGATAGTCGATGAGCTGCGCGCCCGTAAAGCGCAGGCAGCGCTGCGTCAGAAGTGGCCGCTGCGCGGCAAGCTCGCCGCCGCCCGCGGCCTGCTCGAGCACGTGGCGGTAGCCGGTGACCATCTGCGCCCACAGGCCGATCAGGCCCTTGAGCGCCTGCGCCTCGGCGTCCACCAGCGGCAGCGGGCGGCCCACCAGCCGCTTGGCGAACTCGGCCTGGACGTGGACGACGGTGGGGATCAGCAGTTCGAGGACCTTGAGCCGCTCCGCCGGCGACAGCGCGCAATGGTTGAGCTGCGTCACCTCCCGCAGCAGGGCGAGGTGCGCCGCGCGGATGTCGCTGAGCTGCAGCTGCGCGAGCCACTGCCCGCAGGCGGCGGCGTCGGCGAAGGCGCCGGCGGCTGGGGCCTGCGCCGAGGGTAGTTTTCCGGTGAACACGGGTCCTTGGATTACGCCTGCGCGCGGAAGCGCGCCACGATGGCGGATTTTAACCGGTCCCGCCAGTCGTGAGCAGGATTCGTGCCGGTGGCGCGGCGAGGCTCGGCCCAGATCGGCGCCGGAAAGTGGCGGTCGCCGCGGAAGCGCGGGATCACGTGCCAGTGCAGGTGCGGCGTCTGGTTGCCGAGGCTGGCGAGGTTGACCTTGTCCGGCGCCATCGCCTCGCGCACCGCCTGCTCGACCGCAAACACCGCGGCCATCAGCGTCGCGCGCTGACCGGCCGGGAGGTCCGTCATCTCGCGCACGTGGGCGTTCCAGATCACGCGGCAGAAGCCCGGGTAATCGGCGTCGTCCACCAGCACGACGCGCAGCGCGTCGTCGGTCCAGACCGCCTCGCCGCCGGGGCAGGCGCAGAGCTCGCAGGCCGTACCCGGCCCCGCCGGCGCGCCCGCGCTCACAGCAGGATCCGCTCGATGCCGCCGCGGTTGGCGCGCTCGACGTACTCGGCGAGCCAGTTCTCGCCGAGCAGGTGGCGCGCCATCTCGACGACGATGTAATCCGCCTCGGTGCCGGCGTCGTCGTCGTAGCGGGCGAGCCCCTGCAGGCACGAGGGGCACGAGGTCAGCACCTTGACGCGCTCGCCCCCGTGCTGCGCGCGGATGCGCTCGGCGCCCTTCCGGAGCTCCTCTTCCTTGCGGAAGCGGACCTGCGTGGAGACGTCCGGGCGCGATACCGCGAGCGTACCCGACTCGCCGCAGCAGCGCTCGGAGAGCTGCACCTCGCCGCCCATCAGGCCGTTGACCACCTGCATCGGCT
>CAZGTK010000204.1:0-5268 GCA_964528415.1 uncultured Burkholderiales bacterium
TGGCGTCGTCCCGGCCGACGCCTTAGCATTTGCCCAGCCGCGCCGAGCGCTCTGCCATGCCCGATTCCGCCGCCATCGCCCGCGCCATCCTGCAGGGCTTCGACAAGCACTACCGGCTGTTCCGCGACCTCAGCGCGGCGGCCAAGGACCGCTTCGAGCGCGCCGCCTGGGACGAAGGCCGCGCGGCGGCGCGGGAGCGCATCAAGATGTACGACCGCCGGGTGGTGGAGGCGACCCAGACGATCCTGGCGCGCTATCCGCAGACCGAGCACGACGAAAATCTCTGGCGGCAGGTCAAGCTCGCGTTCATCGGCCTGCTCTACGAGCACCGCCAGGCCGAGTGCGCCGAGACGTTCTACAACTCGGTGGCGTGCCGCGTGCTCCACCGCAAGTACTTCCACAACGAGTTCATCTTCTGGCGCCCCGCGATCTCGACCGAATACCTCGAGGGCGCGGCGCCCACCTACCGCTGTCACTACCCCGGCCAGGACGGCCTGCGGCGCACGCTGCTCGAGATCCTGACCGGCTTCGGCCTGAAGCGGCCGTTCGAGGACCTGCGCCGCGACGTGCGCTACCTGCTCACGGCCCTGAAGGAGCACTTCCCGGGGCGCTGGCGCACGCAGCCCAACTTCCAGTTCCAGGTGCTGGGCTCGCTCTTCTTCCGCAACAAGGGCGCCTACGCCGTGGGCCGGATCATCAACGGCGCGCAGCAGCAGCCGTTCGTGATCCCGATCCTGCAGAACGAGCGCGGCCAGCTCTACGTCGACACGCTGCTCCTGTCCGAGGACGACATCGCCGTGCTGTTCAGCTTCGCGCGCGCCTACTTCATGGTCGACATGGAGGTGCCCTCGGCCTACGTCGCCTTCATCAAGGAGATCGTTCCCCACAAGCCGGTGGCGGAGATCTACGCCATGCTGGGCCTGCAGAAGCAGGGCAAGACCATCTTCTACCGAGACCTGCACCACCACCTGAAGCACTCGAGCGACAACTTCGTCGTCGCCCCCGGCATCCGCGGCATGGTGATGCTGGTGTTCACCCTGCCGTCCTACCCGTACGTGTTCAAGCTGATCCGCGACCGCTTCGACCCGCCCAAGGAAACCACCCGCGCGGAAGTGGAGCAGAAGTACCTGCTGGTGAAGTACCACGACCGGGTCGGCCGGCTGGCGGACACGCTGGAGTATTCCGACGTGGCGCTGCCGCTCACGCGCTTCGACCCGGCGCTGCTCAAGGAGCTGCGCGAGAGCGCCGCCGGCAGCATCGAGATCGAGGGCGACGAGATCGTCATCCGCCACATGTACATCGAGCGGCGCATGGTGCCCCTCAACCTCTACGTCGAGCAGGCCGACGAGGCGCGCATCCACCACGCGGTGCGCGAGTACGGCCAGGCGATCAAGGACATGGCCGGCGCCAACATCTTCCCCGGCGACATGCTGCTGAAGAACTTCGGCGTCACGCGCCACGACCGGGTGGTGTTCTACGACTATGACGAGATCACCTACCTGACCGACTGCCACTTCCGGCGCATCCCGCCGCCGCAGTCGTGGGAGGACGAGATGTCGGCCGAGCCCTATTACTCGGTCGGACCCGACGACGTTTTTCCCGAGCAGTTCCCGCAGTTCCTGTTCAGCGACCCGGAAACCCGGGCGCTGTTCGAGAGCTACCACCCCGAGCTGGCGGACCCGGCCTACTGGGCCGCGCAGCAGGCGCGCATCACCGCCGGCATTCAGGAAGACGTCTTCCCCTATCCGGAGACGCTCCGCTTCCGCTACCGCTACGCCGCCGAGTCCCTGCCGGCGGGGCGCACCCGCCTCTCCGCCGCCGGCTGAGGCGCGCCCGCCCCGCCCGGCGGGCGGTGGCATCCTTCTTGCAATCCGCATGGCAAGCCGCGGCGGATGCGTTCCGCACCGCGGCGTGACGACGCTGGGCGACAGGCATGGACGCCCGGCGTCAGTCGCAAACGGGCCAACCTGGGGGCAGGGATGAGCGCACAGACGACCACCGAGCGCAGGCTGCGCTTCGAGCGGCTGGTGGAGGACGCGGAGGCTAGGGTCTCCGCGAACGCGGGGAGCTACAAGCTGCGCGTGGCGCTGTTCGCCCTGCTCGGCTACGCGGTCCTGTTCGGGATCGCCGCGACGATCGCGCTCCTGATCGGCGGCGCGGCGTGGGGCGCCGTCGCCAGCACCGCGTTCCTGGTGCTGCTCTTGAAGAAGAAGCTCATCATCCCGCTGCTGGTGATGCTGTGGGTGCTGCTGCGCTCGCTGTGGGTCAGGATCGAGGCCCCCGACGGCTACCGCCTCGCGCCGAAAGACTATCCCGACCTGTTCGCGGAGATCGAAGCCCTGCGCCGCCGGCTCGGCGTGCCGAGAATCCACCGGGTGGTGCTGACCGAGGAGTTCAACGCCGCGATGAGCCAGACGCCGCGCCTCGGCGTGCTCGGCTGGCAGCGCAACACGCTGGTGCTGGGGCTGCAGCTGCTGATGTCGCTCTCGCCGGAGCAGGCGCGCGCCGTGGTGGCGCACGAGTTCGGCCACCTGTCGGGCAACCACAGCCGCTTCAACGGCTGGATCTATCGCCTGCGCATGACCTGGTACCGCGTCATGGAGGCGCTCGACGCCGCCGACGGCTGGGGCACCGGGCTGATCCGCCGCTTCTTCGATTGGTATGCCCCCACCTTCGACGCCTACAGCTTCGCGCTGGCGCGCGCCAACGAGTTCGAGGCCGACGCGATGTCGGTCGAGGTCACCAGCCGCGCGGCGGCGGCGCAGGCGCTGGTCACGACCCACGTCATCGGCGACATCATCGGCGAGCGCTACTGGGCGCCGCTGATCGCGCGCGCCGACACCGAGAGCAAGGCGCCGGCCGACCCCTTCGGCGGGCTCGACCGCTTCCTGCGCGCCCTGGCGGTGGAGCGCGAGGAGTGGCTCGCGCGCATCCGCCGCGCCATCGACCGGCGCACCGACCACGCCGACACCCACCCCTCGCTCAACGACCGCCTGACGGCGATGGACGGCCCGCCCGTGCTGCCGAAGCCGGTGCCGCACAGCGCCGCCGAGTCATGGCTGGGCCCGCGCTACCGTGCGGTGCTGGAAGATTTCGACCGCGCCTGGCTCGCGCGCAACGGCGAGGCGTGGCAGGCGCGCTGCGCCGAGGCCCGCGAGGCGCGCGCGGGGCTCGACGCGCTGACGGCGCGCCCGCGCGACTCCCTTTCGCTGGACGAGCGCTGGAAGCTCGCCGCCTGGACCGAGCGCTACCGGCCGGAAGCCGACCCGCTGCCGCTCTACCAGGAGCTCTCGGCGGCGCACCCCGACGACCGGGACGCGCAGCTCGCAATCGGCCGCCTGCTGCTCGCGCGCGACGATCCGCGCGGGCTCGGCCACCTCGAGCGCGCGCTGGAGCGCTTTCCTCTGGTGGTGCCGGCGTGCGAGACCGCCTACGCGTGGCTGCGCGGCCGCGGCGATGAAAGCGCGGCCGCGCGCTGGCGCGAGCGCGCCGAGGCGCACTTCGACCTGGAGGCCCGGGCACAGCGGGAGCGCGGCGAACTGACGGTGAAGGACCGCTTCGTCCCCTGCGACCTCGACCGCGCCGCGCTCGACGAGCTGGGCGCGCGCATCGCGGCCCTCGGCAAGTTCCGCCACGCCTGGATCTGCAAAAAGGTCCTCGACGTCCTGCCGGAGGCGCCGCTCTACGTCGTCGTGTTTCAGGGCCGCGGACTGTCGCCGAACGAGGAGAAGCTTGCGCGCCTGCTGCTCGAGGAAATCGAGTTCCCGGGCGCGGTCTTCGTGCTGATGAAGGGCGGAGCCGCGGCCAGGGTGGCGAAGAACGCGTTGGCGGGATCGACGCAACTCTTCTAGAACCTATCTCATCGTTCTCCGTGATCCGCGTTGCGGCCAGGAGCGGATGGATGCAAGGCGCGGCGGCGCAGAGATAGGTCGATACTTCAAGCCGCCGTAACGCCGCAGACGCCGCTCCTGGCCGCAAAGCCCTCCGGGACCGCGGCCACGCGGAATGATGAGATAGGTTCAAGAGCCCGTTCGCGCCGCGCGGTTTCTCCCCCCGCATGGGGAGGCTTATACTGCGGTGATCGCCGCCGCCGCGGCGCACCTGCCCAAGGCCGCATGACCCTCTCCACCGCGTTCACCGCCCGCTTCGGCGTCCGCCATCCCCTGGTGCAGGCGCCGATGGCCGGCGGGCCGGCCACGCCCGAGCTGGTGGCGGCGGTTTGCGGCGCCGGCGCGCTGGGATCTTGGGCCGCCGCGCTGCTGCCGCCGGAGGAGATTCACGCGGGCGTCGAGCGCATCCGCGCTCTCACCGACCAGCCGTTCGCGGTCAACCTTTTCGTGCAGGCCCCGCCGCGCCCGCGCGACGCGCAGATCGCACGCGCGCTGGAGCGCATGGCGCCCATCCGCGCCGAGCTGGGGCTGCCGCCGACGCCGCCGGTCACGCTGTACGCGCAGCCGTTCGCGCAGCAGCTCGAGGCGCTGATCGAGGCGCGCCCCGCCGTGGCGAGCTTCACCTTCGGCATACTCAAGCCCAAGCAGGCGCGCGCGCTGTCGGCCGCCGGCATCCGCTTCATCGGCACGGCCACCACGGTGGCCGAGGCAAAGGCGTGGGAGGAAGCCGGCGCGCAGGCCGTGTGCGCGCAGGGCGTCGAGGCGGGCGGCCATCGCGGCGGCTTCCTCGGCGATTTCGAGGCGTCGATGATCGGCACGCTCGCGCTCGTGCCGCAGGTGGCCGACGCCGTCGCCGTGCCCGTCATCGCGGCCGGCGGCATCATGGACGGCCGCGGGATCGCCGCCGTGCTGGCGCTCGGCGCGTCGGCGGCGCAGCTCGGCACCGCGTTCCTCGGCTGCCCCGAGGCGGGCGTCGCCGAGCCCTGGCGCCAGGCCCTGCGCGAAGCCGGCGACGAGTCCACCGTGATGACCCGCGCGTTCTCGGGCAGGCCGGCGCGCAGCATCCGCAACGCGTTCGTCGAGCGCCTGCGCAGGCACGAGAAGGGGCTGCCGGCCTACCCGGTGCAGAACGCGCTCACGCTGGACATCCGCAAGGCGTCGCAGGCCGTCGGCAAGGGCGACTACATGTCGCTCTGGGCGGGCCAGGGCGTCGGGCTGCTGCGCGAGCGTCCCGCCGCCGCGCTCGTGGCCGAGCTGATCGCGGAAACCGAGGCCGTCGCGGCGCGGCTCGCGACGCCGGGCGGCGAGCCGGCCGCGGAGCAGTGGTGAGACGCCGCAGCGCCGCGCGGCTCCTGCTCGCGCTGGCGCTCGCCGCCGG
>CAZGTK010000205.1:0-5258 GCA_964528415.1 uncultured Burkholderiales bacterium
GTCGGCGTTGCACACGACCCAGTGCGCGGCGCCGGGAGCCGCGCGGCACGACGCCCACTTGCGGGCGGTCGGATACCCCGCGCCGCCACGCCCGCGCAGCCGCGATGCGTTGAGCGCCTCCAGCATCGCGTCGGCGCCGCGCTCGAGCGCGCGCCGCAGGCCCTCGCCGGGGGCGACCGGCTCGTCCAGCAGCCGATCCGTGCGCCGGACGTTGTCCTCCACCGCCCGCAGCTCGGCCGGCCATTCGGAAACGGGCCGTCCGGCCAGCACCTCCTCGCACAGCGCGTCGACGCGCTGCGGCGTGAGGCGCGGCACCGTGATCCCGTTCACCAGCACCGCCGGCGCCTGGTCCCCCATGCCGATGCACGAGGTGTCGCCGACGTAGACCAGGCGGTCCTCGGAGACCTTGCCCGGCTCGACCCACAGCCGCTGGCATAGCAGTTCCTTCATCGCGGCCTTGCCCGCCATGTCGTCGGTGATGTTGCTGCTGAAGCGGATGGTGTAGCGGGGGCGCGGGTCCGGCGCGAAGAACGCGTAGAAGGACGTCAGCGCCGCGATGTCGGTGCGCGGCACCGACAGCGCCGCGGCGAGCGCTTCCACCGCCTCCGGCGGCACGCCGCCCAGCGCGTCGCGGACCTCGCGCAGGATGGCGAGCAGCCGCGTCGGATCGCGCCCGTGACGGGCGGCGATCGACTCGACGGACTCGGAAATGCTGACGGAGCTGCGCATGAGCCTCGCCCGGCCGTCGTGCAGCTGGGCGGCCGCGCCATTTCAGGATAGCGGGCGTGCGGGCCGCGGCGTTGACACAGATCAAAGCTCCCCCCGTGAACCCGGGCGCCGCGGCCGCAGTCCCACGGACGGCTTTTGCTACGATACCGACCCATGACGCCGTTTCGCTGGTTACTGCCGGTCCTCGCTTGCGCCTTCGCCGCGGCGCCGCTCCCCGCCGCCGCCGAGAAGTCCGCGGCCGAGGTGAACGAGGGCTCGCTGGTCTTCCTCGACCATCTGCCCCTGAAGCCGGTGCACCACCACCACAACGCGATCCAGATCTCGGAGGGCAGCCTCGAAGACGGCTGGACCGTGCTCACCCAGTGCCACGAGAACCTGGACCGCGTGCCGGCGACGCAGATCGTCTTCAACCCGGAACGGATCCGCAACCTGCAGGTGGTGAAGGCGCGCAACGTCGGCCGCGCCTGGGTCGAGGGCCCTTCGGTTCAGCTGCGCGACGTCGACGCCAACGCCGAGGTCTGCCTGCGCGCGGACGCCCGGGCGCTGCGCAACCACGGCGACGGCACCTATACGCTGATGAACGGGCCGTTCATGCGCCGTTTCCTCGACGGCTACTACCCGATGCGCGTGTCCATGAGCGTGAAGCTGCTCACGCAGCGGATCCGCTTCGTCGACATCGACCCCGCCCCGCAGACCGGCTTCCGGGTCTGGGAGCTTGCCGACGGGGTCAATTACGACGCCTGGTTCGAGGGCCGGCTGTTCACCGTGATCCGGTTCGCGACGCCGGACGGCTTCCCCCTGCGCTAGGGCCCCGCGCCGGGCGCGGGTCGGGTCATCCGATCGCTCGCGTCGTCCCGCCGCCGAGCCACGCCGCCCAGGCGGCGGCCAACGCGCTCACGCTGGCACGGCAGCGCAGGATGGGAATCGAGAGACGCTCCGCCTGCCGCCTCGCGTCCCGCGCCAGTTCCCGGCTGGTGAAATCATCGAAGATAATCACCATGTGGATGCCAGGGTTGATCGCTCCCGGCAGAAGTCGGACGTTCTCCCCGCAGACCCGCCCGACGGGGCGAATATTCAGCCTGCTCAGCGCATTACCGAGCGTATTCGAGGGATTGCAGCCGACGATCAACGCCTTAATGGCACCACGCAAATGAGAATGATTGTTGTTGACATACATTGCAAATAATAATTATTCTTATCTCCGTGTCAACCGGCACCTTGTGTACAACCCGCGGCCGCACGCCGCCCAACCGAAACAAGGAGAACCACATGAAACGGGTCCGGGCAACTTCCGCTGCCCTGCTCGCCGCCGCCGGCCTCGCGCTGGCCGTCCCGGCGCAAGCCCAGGAGAAGGTCGTCAACGTCTATTCGTCGCGCCACTATCAGACCGACGAGCGTCTCTACAGCGATTTCACCAAGGCCACCGGCATCAAGGTCAATCTGATCGAGGGCAAGGACGACGCCCTGATCGAGCGCATCAGGAGCGAGGGCGCCAACAGTCCCGCCGACGTGCTGATCACGGTCGACGCGGGGCGTCTGTGGCGCGCGGAGCAGGCGGGCCTGTTCGCCCCGGTGCAGTCGAAGACGCTGGAGAGCCGCATCCCCGCCGCGTTCCGCGACCCGCAGGGCCGTTGGTTCGGCTTCTCCTACCGCGCGCGGATCATCGTCTACAGCAAGGACAAGGTGAAGCCCGGCGAGATCAAGACCTACGCCGATCTCGCCGACCCGAAGTGGAAAGGCCGCGTCTGCGTGCGCTCCGGCCAGAACATCTACAACCTCTCGCTGCTCGCGGCCAAGATCTCGCACGACGGCGAGGCCAAGGCGCAGGCGTGGGCCAAGGCGGTGCGCGAGAACTTCGCGCGCGAGCCCAAGGGCGGCGACACCGACCAGATCAAGGCGGTGGCCGCGGGCGAGTGTGACGTCGCCATCTCCAACCACTACTACTATGTTCGGCTGATGAACTCGGACAAGGCGGCGGACAAGGAAGTCGTGGCGAAGACCGGCGTCGTCTTTCCCGACCAGGACGGCCGCGGCACCCACGTCAACATCTCCGGCGCCGGACTGGTGAAGACGGCGCCGCACAAGGACGCCGCGGTGAAGTTCCTCGAGTACCTAGCCGGCGACCAGGCGCAGGCCTATTTCGCCGGCGGCAACAACGAATGGCCGGTGGTGGAGAGCGCGTCGTTCAGCAACCCGGCGCTGGCGCAGCTCGGCAAGTTCAAGGCCGACACGCTCAACGTCGCCGAGCTCGGAAGGAATCAGCCGACGGCGCAGAAAATCTTCGACATCGTCGGCTGGAAATAACGGTTCAGCCCGCCCCTCCCGCGGGCACCATGGCGGCGGCCGGCGTTTCGGCTGCCGCCTTTTTCGTCTGCGCCATCGAGCGCGCGATCAGCACGAGCGGCACCAGCCCGACCGCCACGATCGCGAGCGACGGCAGCGCGGCCTCCGCCAGGCGCTCGTCGGCCGCGAGGTTGTAGACGTGCGTCGCCAGGGTGTCGAGGTTGAACGGCCGCATCACCAGCGTCGCCGGCAACTCCTTCATGACGTCGACGAACACGATCAGCCCCCCCACCAGCAGGCTCTTCGCCAGCATCGGCGCGTGCACCCGGCGCAGCGTCTCCACCGCTCCCGCGCCGAGGATGCGCGCGGCGTCGTCCATGCTGGGCCGGATCTTCGCCAGCCCCGCCTCCACCGACTGCAGCGAGGCGGACAGGAAACGCACCAGGTAGGCGTAAACGAGCGCGGTCATGGTGCCGGTGAGGAGCAGGCCGGTCGAGACGCCGAAGGCGTCCCGCATCCAGGCGTCCAGCGCGTTGTCGAAGCGGGCGAGCGGGATCAGCACGCCCACCGCGATGACGATGCCCGGCACGGCGTAGCCCAGGCTCACCAGCCGATTGAGCCCGCGCGCGAGCGGCCCGGGATGCAGCCGCGCGTGGTAGCCGAACGAGAGCGACAGGACCACGGCGATCGCCGCCGTGATCCCGGCCAGCGTGACGCTGTTGGCCGCCAGGCCGACGAACCGGGCCCCATAGCCGACGTTCTCCACCGACAGCGCGAGGCTCGCGAGGATGCCCGCCGGCAGCAGGAATCCGAAGCCGACGGGGAGCGCGCAGGCGGCGAACGCGACGCCGGCGCGCCAGCCGGCGAGGCGCCGCGGCGGGTGCGGCTTGTCCCGCTGCGTCGTGTTGTAGAACCGCGCGCGGCCGCGGCTCAGGCGCTCCAGCAGCAGCACCAGCAGCACGAAGGCGAGCAGCGACGCCGACAGCTGCGCCGCCACGACGCGGTCGCCCATCGAGAACCAGGCGCGGTAGATGCCGGTGGTGAACGTCTGCACGCCGAAATAGGCGACGGTCCCGTAATCCGCCAGCGTTTCCATCAGCGCGAGCGCGGCGCCGGCGGCGAGCGCCGGGCGCGCCATCGGCAACGAGACGCGGAAGAACGCGCTCCACATGCCGTGGCCCAGCGTGCGCGCCGCCTCCAGCATCGCTTCGGATCGCTCCAGGAACGCCGTGCGCGCCAGCAGGTAGACATAGGGATAGAACGTGAAGCTGAACATCGCGATCGCGCCCGGCAGCGAACGCACCTCGGGAAACCAGTAGTCGCGGGCGCCCCAGCCGGTCCAGTCCCGCAGCGCGCTCTGCACCGGCCCGGTGACCTGGAAGAAGTCCGTGTAGGCGTAGGCCATGACGTACGCGGGCATCGCCAGCGGCAGGATGAGCGCCCACTCCAGCACCCGGCGTCCGGGAAACGCGTACATGGTGACGAGCCAGGCCGAGACGACGCCGATGCTGATGACGCCCGCGGCGACGCCCAGCACCAGCCCCACGGTGTTGGCGACGTAGTCCGGCAGCACCGTGCGCACGATGTGCGACCAGGCGTCGGTCGGGGCGGCGGCGGCGATGTTCACCAGCACGCTGAGGACCGGCACCAGCGACAATAGCGCCACGCCGATAACCACGACCCGGAGGAGGTCAAATCGACCTTGGCTTACCAACCCGCGGCCCCCAATTGTTGATAATGAGAAGAGTTATTATCATACCGCCTCCCGGACCTTGTTGATGCGGGAAAACGCTGACCGATGAACGCGTTGCTTGAAATCGACCGACTCCACCACGCGTACGGTGACCGCCCCGTCGTGCGGGGACTGTCGCTTTCGCTCGCGCGCGGCAGCATCGGCTGCCTGCTCGGCGCGAGCGGTTGCGGCAAGACCACGGTCCTGCGTTGCATTGCCGGCTTCGAGCCCGTGACCGCGGGCGAAATCCGCATCAACGGCGTGGTCGTATCCCGGCCCACGCACGTGGTGCCGACCGAGCGGCGGCGCGTCGGCATGGTGTTCCAGGACTACGCCCTGTTTCCGCACCTCAGCATCGCCGACAACGTCGCCTTCGGCCTGCGCGGCGTTACCGCCCGCGAGAAGACCCGCCGGGTCGCCGAGCTGCTCGAGGTGGTCGGGCTCGACCACGCCGGAGACGTCTATCCGCATCAGCTCTCCGGCGGCCAGCAGCAGCGCGTCGCGCTCGCCCGCG
>CAZGTK010000206.1:0-5203 GCA_964528415.1 uncultured Burkholderiales bacterium
GCCGGCGCCCGCGCGTCACGTTGTGCGCGCCGATCGCGCGGATCTCCGCCAGCAGCCGGCCGAAATCGGGGTAGGTGACGGTGACGAACTCCATGTCCACGACGGGATCGGCGAAGCCCGCGGCCAGCAGCAGGTCGCCGATGTCGTGCATGTCGACGAAGCGGTTGACGTGCGTGTAGCGGTCGACGCCGCCGAACGCCGCGCGCAGCTCCTTGAGGGTGTCCGGCCCGAAGGTGCTGAACATGAACAGCCCCCCGACGGTGAGCGCCCGGTGGACGCCCTCGAACGCGGCCTTGAGGTCGTTGCACCACTGCAACGTCAGGTTCGACCAGACCAGGTCGATCGAGGCGGGTCGCAGCGGCAGGCGCTCCAGGTCGCCGCACACCAGATGCGGCTGGGCGCCGAGCGCCCGCTGCCACCACGGCGCGCGTTCGCGGGTACGACGCAGCATCGCCGGGGCGAGGTCGAGCGCGATGCGGGTTGCCCGCGGATAGCGCTCGCGCAGCCGCTCGCAGCCGTAGCCCGTGCCGCAGCCGGCGTCGAGGACCGCGGCGGGCGTGAGCCGGACGTAATCGAGCCGTTCGAGCATGCGATCCGCCACCTCCCGCTGCAGCACGGCCGCCTGGTCGTAGCTCGCGGCCGCGCGCTCGAAGGCCTGCCGGACCTGCCGCTTATCGACCCGCGCGTCGTCGTTGCTTGTCGGCTGCATGCCGTTCCTGCTCATTGACGAACGCCGTCACCGCGTCACCGAACACCTCGGGCGCCGAAACGAACGGCGCGTGCGCCGCCGTCGCGATCTCCTGGATCCGCGCCTGCGCCAGGGCGTCGCCCAGCCAGCGCACGGCCGCGGCGGGCACCAGCGGATCGCGGCCTCCGTGCAGCAGCAGCACCGGCGCCGCCACGCCGCCCGCCAGTCCACGCAGGTCGTTGCCGGCCAGGATCGCCAGCGCCTGCGCCAACGCGTCGGGGCCGGGCAGCGGCCGTTCGGCGAGCCGTGCCCGCAGCGCGCGCGCGGCGTCGCGCGCGACGCCGTCGCCCCGGGTCTGCAGCGCCAGGAAACGCGACAGCGTCGCCTGCGGATCGCGGCCCAGCGCCGCCGCGAAATCCGCGAACACATCGGCGGACACCGCGCTCGCCCAATCCGGCGCCGCGACGAAGCGCGGCGTCGTCGCCACCAGCACCAGCGAGCGCACCTGCCAGGGCCGCGAGGCCGCCAGCGCCAGCGCCAGCAGGCCGCCGAGCGACCAGCCGACCAGGTGCGCCGGCGGCAACGCTTCCGCCAGCGCCGTGACCCAGCCGTCGAGGCCGCCCGCCACGCGCGGGCTCCGTCCGTGCCCCGGGAGGTCGACCGCGTGGACCGTGAACGAGCGCGCGAGCGACGCCGCCACGTCGCCCCAGACGCCCCCGTGCAGTCCCCACCCGTGGAGCAGCGCGACGTCGGGGCCGCGGCCGGCCGTCTCCACGTGCAACGACACGCTCACGGGACGGCGGCTCCCCCGAGCGTCGAAAGGGCGTCGATCAGCGCATCGACGTCGTCGTCGGTGTGCGCCGCCGAGAGCGAGATCCGCAGCCGCGCCGTGCCCGGCGGCACGGTCGGCGGCCGGATGGCGGGCACCAGCAGGCCCCGCTCGCGCAGCCGGCGGCTCGCGGCCAGCGCCGCGCGGTTGTCGCCCAGCACGAGCGGCTGGATCGCGGTGGAGGAGTCCGGCAGCCGCCCCGGAAAGCGCCCTGCCTGGGCACGCAGCCGTGAGACATGCGCGCGCAGCCGCGCGCGGGCGCCGTCGGCCGCGGCGATGAGTTCCAGCGATCGCGCCAGCACATGGGCGATCATCGGCGGCAGCGCCGTCGTGTAGATATAGGTGCGGCCGCGCTGCACCAGCGCGTCGACGACCGTGGCCCCGGCGGCGATGAACGCGCCGCAAACTCCCGCCGCCTTGCCCAGCGTGCCAAGGTATACCAGCCGCGGCGAGTTCAGGCCGAAGTGGGCCGCGCTGCCGGCGCCGCGCGGGCCGAGCACGCCGAAGCCGTGCGCGTCGTCGACGTAGAGCCAGGCGTCGTAGCGCTCCGCCAGCGCCAGCAGGTCCGCGAGCGGCGCGAGGTCGCCGTCCATGCTGAACACCGCATCGGTGGCGATGACCTTGCCGCGCGCCGACGATGCGCGCAGCAGCCGCTCGAGCGCGTCGAGATCGCCGTGCGGGTAGCGCTTGAGCTCCGCGCGCGAGAGCAGGGCGGCGTCGATCAGCGAAGCGTGGTTGAGCCGGTCCTGGAAGATCGCATCGCCGCGGCCCGCGAGCGTCGTCAGCGCGGCGAGGTTCGCCATGTAGCCGGTGGAGAACAAGAGCGCCGCCGGCTGCTCGACGAACGCCGCCAGGGCCCGCTCGAGCTCGGCGTGCACGCGGCCGTGGCCCGACACCAGGTGCGAGGCGCCCGCGCCGACGCCGTAGCGGCGCGCTCCCTCGGCCGCCGCTTCGGCCAGCGCGGGGTGCTCGCACAATCCGAGGTAATCGTTGCTGCAGAACGCGGTGAACTGCTCGCCGCCGATCCGCGGGTGGGCGCCGTGGCCCGCGTCCAGCTCGAGCCGCGTGCGCCGCAGCCCGCGCCCATCGGCGTCGCGCAGCTCCGCGTCGAGCGCTTCGAGCGCGGCAAACGCATGGTCGCCGCCAGCCGATGCGGCTCCCGCCTGCGGCGTCCGCCCCATGACCTAGGCCGAGGCGTGGAGCCCCAGCTTCTCGAACAGCGCGCGGTCGCGGTCGCCGGCCGGGTTGGGCGTCGTCAGGAGCTTCTCGCCGTAGAACACCGAGTTGGCGCCGGCCAGGAAACACAGCGCCTGCAGCGGCTCGTCCATGGCCTCGCGGCCGGCAGACAGCCGCACGCGCGCTTTCGGCATCACGATGCGCGCCACCGCAATGGTGCGGACGAACTCGAGCGGGTCCAGCGGCGCGGCGTCCGCCAGCGGCGTGCCGGCGACGCGCACCAGGTTGTTGATGGGCACGCTTTCCGGATACGGATCCAGGTTGGCGAGCTGCGCCAGCAGGCCCGCGCGCTGGCGGCGACTCTCGCCCAGGCCGACGATGCCGCCGCAGCACACCTTGATGCCGGCCTCGCGCACGCCGGCGAGCGTGTCGAGCCGTTCCTGGTAGGTGCGCGTCGTGATGATCTCGCCGTAGAACTCCGGATCGGTGTCGAGGTTGTGGTTGTAGTAGTCGAGGCCCGCCGACTTCAGCCGCTCGGCCTGGCCGTCCTTGAGCATGCCGAGCGTGACGCAGGTCTCCAGGCCCAGCTCCTTTACGGCGCGCACCATCTCGGCGACCCGCTCCAGGTCCCTGTGCTTCGGGCTGCGCCAGGCGGCGCCCATGCAGAAACGGGTGGCACCGTGTTCGCGCGCGGCCCGCGCCGCCGACACCACCTCGTCGAGCGGCATCAGCGCCTCGTTGTCGACGCCGGTTTCGAAGCGCACCGACTGCGGGCAGTAGCCGCAGTCCTCGGGACATCCGCCAGTCTTCACCGACAGCAGCGTCGACAGCTGCACGTCGTTGGGATCGAAGTGCTCGCGGTGCACCTGCTGCGCCTGATAGACGAGGTCGCCGAACGGAGCCGCAAGGAGCGCCTCGACGGCGTCCACGGTCCACGGCGACGCGGGGGGCTGCGTTATAGCGCTGACGGCGCCCATCGGGCCTTTCCTTTCCTGTCGGTAATCAACGAGGTAACGGGCGCATGATGGAGCGCGGCTAAAGGGCTGTCAAACGGAGACGGAAAAATTTTTGACAGCGCGCTCGCTTTCATCCGACGCCATGCGCCCGCGGCGTGCCTGCTCTGCGGCGACGCCACGCGCGGCGCGGCACTGTGCCCCGCCTGCGCGGCCGACTTGCCGCGCCCGGCCGGGCACGCCTGTCCGGTTTGCGCCGAGCCGCTGCCCGCCCCCGGCGTGTGCGGGCGCTGCCTCGGGCACAGGCCGGCGTTCGACGCGACCGTCGCCGCGTTGCTCTATCGGTTCCCGGCCGACGTCCTGGTGCAGCGGCTCAAGTACGGGTGCGAGCTCGCGTGCGCGAGCGTGCTGGGCGAAATCCTCGCCGAGACCGTCGCGCCGCTGCCGCGGCCCGATCTGCTCGTCCCGATGCCGCTGCATCCCGACCGCCTGCGCGCGCGCGGCTTCAACCAGGCGGTCGAGCTCGCACGCCCCGTGGCGCGGCGCCTCGGCGTCGCGCTCGCGGTTGCGGCTTGCCGGCGGGTGCGCGACACGCCGGCCCAGGCCGGGCTCGATCTGTCCGCCCGCCGCCGCAACGTCCGCCGCGCGTTCGCCTGCCACGCGGACCTGGCGGGTCGCCGCGTGGCCATCGTCGACGACGTGCTGACGAGCGGCGCGACCGTGGACGCGCTGGCAGCCGCGCTCAGGAAAGCCGGCGCGGCCGAGGTCTGGGCGTGGGTGGCCGCGCGGGCGCCGAGGGACTGAAGGGCCCGCCGGGTCAGCGGCGACGGCGCAGCGCCGCAAGGCGCTCGTCGACGAAGGCGACGAGCTCGGGCTTGAGCTGGTTGGAAGCCCGGGCTGCCTCGAAAACGCGCCGCGCGTCCTCGGTCGCGCCGCCGGCCTCGAGCGAGATGCCGAGCCCCATCATCCACACCGCGTTGCCGGGAGCGAGCGACAGCGCCTGCCGATAGCGCGCGACCGCCTCGTCGTGCCGGCCTTGCCGCTGCAGCAAGGCCGCCATGAACGCCTGGTACTGGGCCACGCCGCCCGCCGCCGGCGCGCCTTGCTCGAGGATCGCGAGCGCGCCGCCGACGTCGCCGCGCTCGACCTCGATGCGCGCCAGCGCCATGGCGAAGCCGGGCTGCCTCGGGTTGACCTCGAGCCCCTGCCGCAGCACCGCCTCGGCCTCGGTCACGCGCTCCTGCTGCAGCAACAGGGCAACCAGGGTCTGGCGCGCGGTCTCGTGCCGCGGGTCGTACCGGATCGCGCGGCCGAGCGCATCGACGGCGTCGCGGTCGCGGTGCTCGCGCATCAGGGCGAGCCCGCGGCGGAACTCGTTCTCCGCCCGCTCCGCGGCGGACGGCTCGCGCACGGTCTTGTCGATCGTCGGCTCGCGCTCGGCCGCGGGTTCCGCGCCCTCCTTCGCGGGCGGCTCGGAGCGCCCGGACGCAACCGGCGACGGCGCCGCCGCGGCCACGACGGGCACTTGCGCGCGCACGGGCGCGGGCGGTTCCACCG
>CAZGTK010000207.1:0-5170 GCA_964528415.1 uncultured Burkholderiales bacterium
GCGGTTGAGCGTGAAGCCCCAGGCCCACGACGCGAACAGCGTCGCCGCCAGGGTCAGCACCACGGCGACGCCGACGATCACCGCCTCGCGCCGGCCCAGCGCGACCAGCACCAGCGCCACCACCGACGCCGTGGCGAACGCCAGCTTCTGGATCAGCTTCATCGCCTTGTCGTTGGCGGTCTCGCCGTAGTTGCGGGTCACCGTCACCTCGACGCCGTCGGGCACCACGGTGCCGCGCAGCTGCTCCATGCGCCGAATCAGCCGGTCCGCGACCTCGACCGCGTTCTCGCCGGGTTTCTTGGAAACCTGCACGGTCACCGCCGGAAACTCGCCGCGCGCCGTCACGCCCTTGTCGCCCGCCGCGAGACCCGTGCCGAAGACGACGTAGTTCCCGGGCTGCTCGGGGCCGTCGCGCACTTCGGCGACGTCGGTCATGAAAACGGGGCGGCCGTCCCGGGCGCCAACGACCAGGCTGCGCACGTCGGCGCTGCTGGCGAGAAAGGTGCCGGTCTGCACCAGGATCTCGCGGTTGTCCTCGACGATGCTGCCCGAGGGCTGCGATGCGTTCGCGCGCCTGAGGGCGTTGCCGAGGTCCTGGGCGGAAATGCCGAACGCGTTAAGGCGGTCGGCATCCAGCAACACCTGCACGACGTGGCGCGGCCCGCCGATCGTGGTGACCTCGCGCGTGCCCGGGATGCGCTTGAGTTCGGCCTCCACGGCGTGCCCCACCTGCCGCAGCTCGAAGGCGCCGCGCGCCGGGTCGGCCGTCCACAGCGTGAAGCTCACGATCGGCACGTCATCGATGCCGACCGGTTTGATCAGCGGGTCGCCGACGCCGAGGTTGGGCGAGATCCAGTCGCGGTTCGAGAACACGGTGTCGTACAGGCGGACCAGCGCCTGCGTACGGTCCTCGCCGACCTTGAATTGCACGGTGATGATCGCCGCGCCCGGCTTCGAGACCGAGTAGACGTGCTCGATGCCGCTGATCTGGGACAGAACCTGCTCCGCCGGAATGGTGACCAGATTCTCGACGTCACGCGCCGACGCCCCCGGGAAGGGCACGTAGACGTTGGCCATGGTGACGTTGATCTGGGGCTCTTCCTCGCGCGGCGTCACGGCCACGGCGAACAGGCCCAGCAGCAGCGCCACCAGGGCGATCAGCGGCGTCAGCTGAGACTGCAGGAAGAAACGGGCGACGCGCCCGGAGATTCCCATCGCGGCGCCGGCCGCCGGGCCGCTTGCCGGCGCCATGCTCAGCCCTCCCGCTGGCGCGACAGGGCGATGCCGGCCTTGACCGGGTCGAGCGCCACGCGCTCGCCTTCGGCAAGGCCGGCGAGGATCTCGACGCGACCATCGGAGGTGGGCTCGCCCACCCGCACCTGCCGCAGCGAGACGCGCTCGCCGTCGCCCACCACGTAGACCGCGGCCACCTCGCTGCGCCGCAGAATCGCGGCGACCGGCAGCGTCAGGCGCTTCTCACGACCCACCGGGAACAGCGCGCGCGCGAACATTCCCGGCAGGACGCCCGGAACGTCCGGCGGCAGCTGCAGCCGCACGCGCGTGGTATGGGTGTTGGGATCCGCCGAGGGCTGCACCGTGACCGAGCTCGCGGTCACGCGCCGATCGATGACGGGAATCACCACCGTCACCGCGTCGCGCGGGTCGAACGCGGCGAAGCGATGCTGCGGCAGATACGCCACGACCCGAAGCTCGCCGGGGTCGAATCCGGTCATCAGCGGCTGCCCCGGCTGCACCGCCTCGCCGAGTTCGACGTGGCGACGGATCACGACGCCCGAATAGGGGGCCGAGACCGTCGCGTACTGGCGCGTGGTGCGGGCGATGCCGACGGAGGCGCGGCGGGCCTCGACCAGGGCCTTGGCCGCCTCGTACTCTGCCCGCGCGTTGTCCAGCGCGGCTTCGCTGACGAATTTCTGGTCGTAAAGCCGGCGGTAGCGCTCGTACTGCGCGCGCGCGTTCTCGAACTGGGTCTGCGCCTGCGCCAGCACCGCCTCGGCCTCGGCCTGGGATTGGCGGACTTCCGAGTCGTCAATGCGCAGGAGGACGTCGCCGCGTTTGACGCGGTCGCCGACGTCGAAGCGGATCTCCACGACGCGGCCGGCGAGCTGGGCCGACACCGTGGACTGCTGGACCGCCTCGATGACCCCCTCGGCCGAGTGGACCAGTGGAACCTCCCGGTACTCGACGGTGGTGGTGGCGAGCGGCTCCGCAGCGGCGGCCGCCCCGCCCATCAACGCCAGAAGAAGAATCGGAACAAGGGATCGCATCGGCAGAGATTGTAATATTAGCACAATCTAATATATGAACGCATGCCAACCATTCAAGGGTACCCTGCCGGCACCCCCGACGAGTTGCGCTAGATCAACGGATTAGCCGCCGTAGCCGCAGAAAACGTCGCGCATCATGCTGATGAGCTTCAGCGTGCGCGGATCGGCGATGCGGTAATAGACGCGGTTCGCGTCCTTGCGGGTGCGCAGCACCCCCTTGTCGCGAAGAATGGCAAGATGCTGGCTGATGTTGCTCTGGGACGTCCCGACGGCTTCGACGATCTCCTGCACGCTGACCTCGTTCTCGCCGAGAACGCACAGAATTTTCAGCCTCAGGGGGTGCGACATCGCCTTCATGGCCCGGGAGGCCTGCTCGATGTGCTCGTCCTGGTCGATGAGATGAGTCGGGAAATCCATTTCGGGCGTCGTTGAGGAGCCTAGCATCTCGAAAAAACCTGCCGCCTACATAAGGCTTTTATAAAATATACACCATATTTCTGCCCCATCCGGGGTTTCTGACCAAGAATGAAGGGGCTGGCAATGCACAAACTGGTGCTGCTGCGGCATGGCGAGAGCGTCTGGAACAAGGAAAACCGCTTCACCGGGTGGACCGACGTCGATCTCTCGCCCAGGGGCCTCGAGGAGGCGAAGGCGGCGGGCGAACTGTTGCGTCATGAAGGCTATACGTTCGATGTCGCTTACACGTCGGTGCTGAAGCGGGCCATTCGGACGCTCTGGATCACCCTCGACTGCATGGATCTCATGTGGATCCCGGTGCACAACTCCTGGCGCCTCAACGAGCGGCACTACGGCGCGCTGCAGGGGCTTAACAAGGCGGAGACGGCGGCCAAGTTCGGCGACGAGCAGGTGCTGGTCTGGCGGCGCAGCTACGACACGCCGCCGCCGGCCCTCGAGCGTGGCGACGAGCGGTTCCCGGGCAAGGATCCCCGCTACCGTGACCTGCCTCCGGAGCAGGTCCCCCTCACCGAGTCGCTGAAGGACACCGTCGCGCGCTTCCTCCCCTACTGGAACGACACCATCGCGCCGGCGGTGCGGGAAGGACGGCGCGTGCTGATCGCCGCGCACGGCAATTCGATCCGGGCCCTCGTGAAGTATCTCGACAACGTCAGCGAGAAGGACATCGTCGGGCTCAACATTCCGACCGGGATCCCGCTCGTCTACGAGCTCGACGCCGGGCTCAAGCCAATTCGCCACTATTACCTGGGCGACGCCGCGGCGGCGGCCGCTGCCGCGCAGGCGGTGGCCGCGCAGGGCCGTTCGCGCTAGCGGGTGCCGAACCTGCGCTCGGCCCTCCTGCTGATCGCCGTCCTGGCGACGCCCGCGCTGGCGGCGAAGGCCGCGCCCAAGGAGGAACTGGACGAGCTGCGCGGCCGCCTGCAGGCGCTGCAGCGCGAAATCGAGCGCGCGGAGGAGTCGCGCGGCGAGGCGGCCGACGCGCTCAAGGCGTCCGAGCGCGCGATCAGCGACTCCAACCGCAAGCTGCGCGAGCTTGGCGAGCAGCGCCGCGACATCGACCGGCGGCTCGACGCGCTGCGGCAGGGCCGGCGCGACCTCGAACAGCGCATCAGCGGCCAGCGCGAGTCGCTCGCGCGCCTGCTGCAGCAGCAGTACCTGGCCGGCCAGGGCGAGCCCCTGCGCCTGCTCCTCGGCGGCCAGGATCCGAATCGGATCAGCCGCGAGCTGCACTATCTGACCTACGTCTCGCGCGCCCGCGCCGATCTCGTCAAGGCGCTGCAGGCGGACATGGCCACCCTCGAACAGAACCTCGCGGAGACCGAACGCGAGCGCGGCCGGCTCGCGGAGGTGGCCAACGAAGCCTCGCTGGAGCGCGAGCGCCTGGAGAAGGAGACGCGCGAGCGCAAGGAGGTGCTGGCCAAGCTGTCCCGCCAGATCCGCGATCAGCGGCGCGAGGTGGACAAGCTCACGCGCGACGAGGCGCGGCTCGCCAAGCTGCTCGAGGAGCTGAACCGCATGCTTGCGAAGAAGCGGCCGCAGGCTTCGATCAAGAATCTGGCGATCCCCGACGCGTCGCTCGACGGCAGGGCGTTTCGCGACCTCAAGGGACAGCTCAAGCTGCCGGTGCCCGGGGAACTCGCGCACCGGTTCGGCAGCCCAAGGGAAGGCAATTTGACCTGGAAGGGCGTGTTCATCCGCACCGGGTCCGGCAAGGAGGTGCGGGCCGTGGCCGGCGGCGTCGTCGTATTCGCCGACTGGTTGCGGGGATTCGGAAACTTGCTGATACTTGACCATGGGCAGGGCTACATGAGCCTCTACGGGTTCAACGAGGCGCTGCTGAGGCAGGTGGGCGAGCGGGTCAAGGGCGGCGACGCGGTCGCGCAAGTCGGCAACACGGGCGGCAATTCCGAGCCCGGCCTCTATTTCGAGATCCGTCACGAGGGAAAACCGCTGGACCCGATGCAGTGGGTCTCGCTGCGGTAGCAAAGCGCGGCGGCCCCGCGCCGGGACTGGCACGCGACGTGCGTGCGCCGGCACCGGGGTCATTCCGCAGGAGCGATGGGCAATGCGTAACAAACTTCAACAGTTGGGTCTGGTGCTGCTGGGGGCTCTGGGCGGCATCCTTTTCAGCCTGCACCTGTCGGCCGTCGCGCAGAAGGACGCGCTCGGGCCGTTGCCGGTCGAGGAGCTGCGCGCCTTCGCCGAGGTTTTCGGACGGATCAAGAGCGACTACGTCGAGCCGGTCGAGGACAAGAAGCTGATCACCGAGGCCATCAACGGCATGCTCACCGGCCTCGACCCGCACTCGGCGTACCTGGACCAGGACGCCTACAAGGAACTGCAGGTCGGCACGCAGGGCGAATTCGGCGGCCTCGGCATCGAGGTCGGCATGGAAGACGGCTTCGTCA
>CAZGTK010000208.1:0-5163 GCA_964528415.1 uncultured Burkholderiales bacterium
CACGCGCCCGCACAGCCCGCCGATCGAGCGCGGCGCCGCTTCCAGCAGCCAGACACCCTCGGCGTTGACCCGCGCCTCGGCGTGCAGCGGCCCCGTGACCAGGCCGGCGGCCGCGGCCGCCCGTTGCACGGCATCGGCGAACGCGGCCTGCGTCGCGGCCGGCAGCCGGGACGGGGTCACGAGGATCGTCTCCTCGAACGCGGGTCCGTCGAGCGGATCGGGCTTGTCGAACACGGCCAGCACGCGCAGGCGTCCGCCCTCGACGAGGCCTTCCAGCGCGTGCTCGCTGCCGGGAACGAACGCTTCCAGCACCAGCCCGAGCTCGCGGCTCGCGCGGTCCGCGCGGTCCTGGATGGCGCGCACGCGCTCGACGGCGCGCTCGAGGCCCTCGGCGTCATCGGCGCGCAGCACGCCGCGGCTGCCCGAGAGCCGGCGCGCCTTGACGACCAGCGGGAAGGCGAGCGCCCGCGCCGGCTCGGCGGCGTCGCGACCGGCGGCGACGGCGCGAAAAGGCGGGCAGGGCAGTCCCGCCTCGACCAGCAGCTCGCGGAACGCGAGCTTGTCGTGCAGCCGCCGCACCGCCGCCGGCGGATTGGCCGGCACGCCGAGCCGCTGCGCCAGCACGGCCGCGAGCTCGACGCCGGCGTCGTCCACCGCGATGACTGCATCGGGCCGGCCGTCGAGGTCCGCCAGGATCGCGTCGGCCGCGGCCTCCGGCTGGTCGAAGTGCACGGCCATGCGGGGCGGCAGGCCCCAGTCCGGGGCCAGCCGGTGGCAGTAGTCGGCGCACGCGATCACCTCGGCGCCGAGGCGCCGCGCGGCGGCGACGAACGCCTCGTTGCGGTAGGACGCGGCCGGGAGCAGCAGCAGGACGCGATGCTCCATCGCGGTCGGCTCAGCGCGGCGCGCGGGAGTGCGCGGTCAGCTCGAGGCGCTCGCGGTCCCAGTCCCGCTGCGTCCAGCCGCCGCCGCCTTCGCCGCCGCCGCCCCCGCCGGTCTTGTCGATGTAGTAGCGCAGGTCGTGGCGGAAGCGCACGCCGGCGCCGACGGCCGGGGCGTACCACTCGGTCTCGACCACGTACGAGTCCGTGCGCCACAGGTTCTCGTCGCCGAAGATCAGCTGGCGCTCAATGACGACGGCGTCGAACTCGCCGGCCGGCGTCGCGACGGTCTCGCGTCCGCGCACGCGGGCCTCGACGCGCACCGGGAAACGCTCGCCGGTGCGCGTGTTCGTCGCCGTCGACACGGCGCTCCAGCGCGACCCGTCGGCGAGCGGGAATTCGTGCAGCGGCAGCGCCGGGGCGTAGGCGACGCGCTCGCCGGCCGGCGTGAGGCCGGCATGCGGGTTCCAGGCGCGGGCGTAGCGGCGCGTTTCGGCGTCGCCGCCCCGGCTTACCTCGAGCGTCACGGCGTCGGCGGCCACCGCCGCCACGCGATACGTCACCCGGCCCTTCTCGTAGCCGCGGAAGCCGTCGTAGATCGTGTAGGTCCAGGTATCGCCGACGCGCGGCTCGGGAGCGGCCACCGGGCCCGCGACCGGTCGCAGGCTGGCGCAGCCCGCGAGCAGCGCCGCGGCGCAGATCAGCGCCGCCGCGGAGGCGGGGAAACGCGACGCTCGGATCATCGATGGGCTCCTCGACACGGCGGTGTAGCGTTGGACCGGCGGGCTCCGGGCGCCGTTCAGCGCGCCCCGCGGGTGTACTCGATGAGCTCGAGCCGCTCGCGGTCCCAGTCCTTTTGCCGATTGATCAGCGGGCCGCTGGTCATCTTGTCGAGGTAAAAGTTCTCGTCCTCCCGGAAGCGCACGCTGCGGTTCACCGCCGGCGCGTACCACTCGGTCACCACCTGCCGCGTGTCGCTGCGCCAGACCGAGGTCTCGCCGTCGCCGATGCGCAGCGAGCGTTCGACGACCACCGTGTCGAAGGCTCCGGCCGGCGTCGTGACTTTCTCGGCGCCGAGCACGCGGCTTTGCACGTAGACCGGGAAACGGCCCTGGCCGCTCGCCAGCGTCGCGGTGACCGCCTGGTTCCAGCGGCCGCCGTTCGCCAGCGGAAACGCGTACAGCGGCAGCGGAGGCTGGTAGGTGACGGCGTCGCCCGCCGGCGTCTTGCCGTCGAGCGGGTTCCACCCGCGCGTGAAGGTGCGGGTGCCGTCGCCGCCGAAGCCCGTGACCTCCACCGTCACGACGTCGCCGTCGATGCGCTTGACCGCGTAGCGGCGCTTGCCTTTCTCGTAGCCGCGAAAGCCGTCGTAGACGACGTAGGTCCAGGCGTCCCCCGCGCGCAGGTCGGGCGCGGGCGCCGGCGCGGCGACCGGGGCGAGATTGGCGCCGGCGCAGCCGGCGAGCGCGACGCTGCACAGGGCGGCGATCCAGCGTCCCGATGCGCGAATGCAGTTCATGGTCAGCCTCCTGGCCGGTTTGCAGAAAACGAGGACGAAGCCCCTGGCGGCCGCGCCCCGGTCAGCGCGGCGCGGGCGCGTGCTCGCGCAGCTCCAGACGCATGCGTCCCCATTCGATGCGGCTGCCCATCGGCTCGCGGCCGCGCTTCGCGTCGAGGTAGTAGTTCTGGTCCTGCTGGTAGCGCACGCTGCGGCCGACCGCCGGCGCGTACCATTCGGTCTCGGCCTGGAACGTGTCGCTGCGCCAGATCGTCGTTTCGCCGTCGCCGATGCGCAGCGAGCGCTGGATGCGGATCGCGTCGAACGTGCCGGCCGGCGTGGTGACCGTCTCCCGGCCCAGCACCCATCCCTGCACGAAGACCGGGAAGCGCGCGCCGGTGCGCGTGTCGGTGGCGGTCACCGTCTGGGACCAGCGGCGGCCGTCCTCCAGCGGGAACACGAACAGCGGCAGCGGCGGGTCGTAGGTCACCTCGTCGCCCGCCGGCGTGCGGCCGTTGATCGGATTCCAGCCGCGGGCGAAGGTGCGGGTGACGGCGCGGCCTTGATCGGGGGCCTGGTCCGCCGGCGCCGCGCCGTCGGCGCGGAGCCGCAACCGAAGGGTGAACGAGCGGGTGGCGGGGCCGCTGGCCTCCTCGACTTCCGCCGTGAACGTCTCGCCCTGCACCGCCGTGACGGCGAAGCTCGCGGCGCCCCGTTCGAAGCCGCGGAAGCCGTCCAGCACCGTGTAGTTCCAGGCGTCGCCGACGCGCGGCTCGGGGGCCGGCACCGGCGCGCCGATCGGCGTCACGCCGGCGGTGGCGCACGCGGCGAGCGCCGCCGGGAGAACGACGGCGGCCAGCAGACGGGCGGCGCGCTCGGACGGGATCATCGGGAAACCTCCTCGGCTCAAAAGCCCGCCAGCTGCTGGTCGGTCGGTTCCGCGCAGCAGTACCAGGGCTCGGACAGGTGGGGAATCGGATCGCCGGCGAACGCCGGCGGCAGCGGCGGCGGCGCCCGGCCCGCGGCCTCGTGCGCGACGCGCCAGATGCGCGCGAACAGTTCCGCGCGCGGCGTCGTCTCGGCGCCCTCGGCGACGCAGGCGTGGACCCGGGCGTGCAGCGCGTCGACGCGCGCATCGGCATGCCGCCACGGGTAGCCCAGCGCGCGCGCGTCGAACTCACCGATCGACGCGCGGAACCCGGGCAGCTCCAGCAGCCGCGAGCCCTGCGGGATCAGCAGCCGGATCGCGAGCTGGATCGGCGGCACCGCCGCCACCAGCTTGAGCTCGGCGAGCGTGGCGAGCAGCCGGACATACGCGTCCAGCGTGGTCCAGGGGGTGAAGGCGACGAAAGTGGGCGCGAGCGCGATGCCGGCCGCGCGCGTGAGCGCGACGGCGCGCCGGAAATCGGCCGCGGTGTGGTTCTTCTCCAGCTTCTCCAGGACGGCGTCGTCCACCGACTCGACGGCCGAGGTGACGAACAGGCAGCCCGCGCGAGCGAGCTCCGGCAGCAGGGCGGCGTGGTCGATCAGGTGCTGGATCTTGATCGTGGCGTCGAACGTCAGCTGCGGGAACTCGGCGCGCAGCGCGCGCACGATCCTCAGCGCATGCGTCGGGCCGTTGAGGAAATCGGGATCGCCGAACGAGACGTGTTGCGCGCCGGCCGCGACCTGCTGGCGCACGTCGGCCAGCACGATCTGCGCCGGCACCGCGCGGAAGCGGCCGCCGTAGACCGGCACCACCGGGCAGTGGCGGCACAGGTGCTTGCAGCCGCGGCTCGCCTCGGCGAACGCGACGACGCGCCGGCCGCCGTCCGGCATGACGAGCTGCGCGTAGCGCTCGAGCGGCGGCAGGCCCTCGCGCGCCGGCGCAACGAAGTCGACCTTCTCCACGGCGGGGGCCGCGGTCTCGGGCGCCGCGCCGCGCCCGAGCGCCGTCGCAACGCGCAGCAGCGCGGCCTCGGGCTCGCCGCCGAGGATCGTGCCCACGCCCAGCGAGCGCAGCAGGCCGGCGTTCACCGGCGCGTACAGGCCGTAGGCGGCCAGGTGCGCGGCCGGCGCCAGCTCGCGGATGCGTGGGAGCGCCGCCACCGCGATGCGGGTCGCCGTGTGCATGCCGAGATGGATCGCGACCAGGTCGGCGCCGGCCAGCGCGACGGCGTCGAGCCGCTGCTGCGCGAGGTCGAGCACCCGCACGTCGGCGCCCGCGGTGCGCAGCACGGCGGCGGGCTCGGCCAGCGCGAACGGCTGGCGGCCCAGCTCGTAGGGGCTGATCAGGACCACGCGCACGCCGCCGGCGTGGGCCGGCGCGGGGGAGGGCAGAGCGGCTGACGGCACGGCGTGACTCGGCGCCTCGGCGCGGCGCCTCAGACCTTGTAGCCGCGATGAACGGCGACGACGCCGCCCGAGAGGTTGAAGAACTCGACGCGCTGGAAGCCGACGCCCTCCATCATCGCCTTCAGCTCCTCCTGCGACGGGTGCATGCGGATCGACTCGGCCAGGTAGCGATAGCTGTCGGCGTCGCCGGCCACGAGTCCGCCGAGGGCCGGCAGGACCTTGAACGAGTAGAGATCGTAGAACGGCGCCAGGGGCTTCCAAACGCGTGAGAACTCCAGCACGATCGCGCGCCCGCCGGGCCGCAGCACGCGCAGCATCTCCGCCAGCGCCCGGTCCTTGTGCGTCATGTTGCGCAGGCCGAACGCGACCGATACGCAGTCGAAGTGATCGTCCGGGAACGGCAGCTTCTCGCAATCGCACTGCGCCAGGGGCAGCGCGCGGCCCTCGTCG
>CAZGTK010000209.1:0-3374 GCA_964528415.1 uncultured Burkholderiales bacterium
GGTCAGGATGCGGCCGACATGGACGCGCTCGAAGATCGCCCGCGAGCCGCCGCGCCCCTCCGGCTCGCGCTGCACGGCGAACACGTAGTGGTGCCGCTCCTGCGGGTCGCCGCACAGCGAGTACTGGCGCACGCGCTGGTCGCGGAAATAGAGGTCGATGTGGCTGCCCGGCTCGAACGGCGGAAGCTCCCCGCCCTGCGGGTCCACCACCTCGTAGGCGTTGATGTTCTCGCCTTCGTAGGTGATCGAGCGCACCCGCACCAGCAGCCGCGCCGGCCCCAGGCGCTGCAGCTCTTCCGGGCTGAGTTCCCGGCGCGGCACGGCGCTCACGAGTCGCGCTCCGCCGCGGCGTCAGAGGGTGACGGCACTGCGCTCGAGCTCCTCGATGCGCTGGACGATGAACGCGCGGCGCGCCTCGCCCTGCAGGCGGTCGGCCTCCGCGGTGATGGCGACGATGCGCCGCCCCACCTTGCGGATCATCTCCCGATCCTCGGCGTCGTCGCCGCGCCGCGGCACTTCCAGAATGTCGTTCTGCGTGTAGCAGTGGTAGGGCTCGCCGCGCCGGGCGCGCGCGTGGTAGGTCTCCGGGTGCGCCGCCGGGTTCCGGCCACGCACGGCGTTCCTGAGGAGCTTGCGGAACATGTAGACGCCGACGTCGCTTTCCATCGGATTCTCCAGCGCGTGGACCGCGATCGGCCGCTGGCTGGTGATCGCCTCCCAGTCGCCCGGCAGCACCTGGCCCTCGTCGTAGTCGCGGTCGCCCACCTGGCCGGCGAGGAAATCCATGTTGTCCCAGCCGAGCCTCGACTCGTCGCCCATCCGGTAGGGGTCGATCTCGGTGCCGAACATGCGCCAGCCGAAGATGATGCTGTGGGTGTCGTCCACCGGCACGTACCAGCGCGACATGTGCACGCGGTGGAAGACGCGCCGCTCGGCGCCCTTCTCGAACAGGTACGCGTGCTCGGTCATGTTGGGCACGATCAGGTCCTGGATGCGCAGCCAGATGCGGTTGTCGTCGACGCGCCGCCCGGCGATGAAGCACATGGCCGTGCCGTCGCGCACCTCGACGTAGTCCATCACCGGCACGGCGGCGAAATAGGCGAGCGTGAGCTTCTGCCAATCGAGTCCGTCGGGAACCTTGCCGCCGTAGAGGAACGGGATGTTGTGCAGGAAGCTGGTGTGCACCTGGTCGGCGATGTTGTCGATCGTCTGCAGCCAGTTGCACGGGAACACGTTGGTGAACGGCACCAGGCGGGTGTCGCCCTTCTTCTCGAAGGCGTCGTACTCGGGGAACGGCGGCACGTTCTCCGGCGGACCCAGGTAGGCGAACACCAGGCCGTCGCGCTCCAGCGTCGGGTAGGCCCCCTGCGAGATCGTCTGCCGCAGCCGCTCGCCGCGGTCGCGCTCGGCCGGGACCTCGAGCAGCGTGCCGTCGACGTCGAAATGGAAGCCGTGATAGCAGCAGCGGATGCCGCACTCCTGGATGATGCCGAACTCCAGCGACGCGCCGCGGTGGCAGCAGTGCCGGTGCAGCAGACCCACGCGCCCGCGCCGGTCGCGGAACGCGACCAGGTCCTCGTTCAGGATGCGCACCGCCAGCGGCCGGTCGGTGAGCTGCGAGGACAGGCACACCGGCTGCCAGAACCCGCGCATCAGCTCGCCGAGCGGCGTGCCCGGCCCGGCGTGGGTGATCTCCGCGTCGGGGGCGGGAACGTCCCGCTTGTAATAGCCGCTGTAGGGTTTGCTCCGGGACTGGGACGGCCCGGGTTTGCCGCTCGGCACTGCACTCATCGTCTCGACTCCTCGCTCGTCGCCGCCGGCCGCATCGACGTGCGGCGGGCATCCATTATGTACGTACCGCGGTGCGCGGCGCCCGGCCGGCCCGGGCCGCATTTTTCGCTTGCGGAATTAGATCACTTCTGCTTAACATGCGCAACACATAGCGTGTTTTAAGACAAAAAATCTCAAAAACAAAAAAAAGTGATTTTTTGTCGGTGCGCCGCGAGAACGGCCACCACGGCGAAGGAGCGAGGACATGGTCCGTGACTACTTGAGCAGGCTGCTCGGATGGCTCGGCGGCGGAGACGAGCGCCGGCGCCTGAAGCAGGAGCACAAGGACGCCTGCGAGCACGGCGACGCCGCCGCCTGCCCTTACGAGCGCGAGAACTTCGACTGCAGCGACTGCGAAGTCGACGAGGCCACCGGCAAGATGCGGCCGCGCCTGTGACGCGCCCGGCGCGCGCCGGCAGCCCGGCGCCGCGCCGCACGAAGTCTGCGTCGCGCGCAACCGGCCCCGCGCGCGAGGCAAGCTGAGAAGTGAGTCCCGAGTCACTCGACCAGAGGAGAGGAGCAATGTCGAACGAGCAACCGAACCAGTCCCGTCGCAAGTTCCTGGGGCAGAGCCTCGCCGTCGCCGGCGCCGCCGGCCTCGGCCCGCAACTGCTCATGCCGGGCTCGGCGCACGCCGCCGGCGAATTCACCGAGTGGGGCTGGCCCAAGCCCTACGAGAAGGTCTCGGCCAAGTCGATCGAGTGGCTGAAGTCGAAGGGCTGGTGGCCGCTGCAGGTGGCGTGGAACCCGCTGTGGTCCGACGGCAACCTCGTCCTCTTCACGATGCAGAAGTACAAGCTGCTCGAGGAGCGCGGGCTGGAGGTGCAGTACCCGGCGTTCCTCGCCGCGGGCCTCATGAACGAGGTGTTCATCCCCGGCCGCATCCAGATCGCGCAGGCCGGCTCGCTGGGGCTGCTGCGCGTCATCGACCTCAAGGTGCCGATGGCCGCGGTGTGCGCGTATCCGGCCCAGCGCCAGGCGTTCCTGGTGCCGCCCGACTCGCCGCTCAAGAACGGGCTGGCCGACCTCAAGGGCCAGAAGGTGCTCAAGCGCCCGGCGGTGTGCGGCATCACCATCGGCAGCACCAACCACCTCGGCCTGCTGATCGCCGCCAAGGTCCTCGGGCTCGAGGAAGGCAAGGACTACGTCATCAAGAACACCGGCCCGGCCGACATCCTGACCATGCCGCAGGGCATCGACGTCACCGCCATCTGGGAGCCCAACGTGCTCCTGATGACCGAGTTCCGCAAGAACGCCCGCATCCTCGAGTTGGTGGACACCTACGAGATCTTCAACGGCTACTCCTACGCGCGCGGCGAGCTGGAGCAGCACGCGCCGGACGTGCTGCAGGCCTACACCGACGCCTTCGTCGAGGCTCGCCTGATGGCGCGGCTCAAGCCGGACGAGGTGCTGGCCGCGTTCGCCGCCGATCCGTCGCAGCGGGGACGTGACCCCGAGCTGATCCGCAGGGACGCGCAGACCCACGTGCTGAATCCCAAGCCGACGCTCAACTTCGTGTTCGAGAACAGCAAGGGCTTCTGGAT
>CAZGTK010000209.1:3474-5156 GCA_964528415.1 uncultured Burkholderiales bacterium
TGAATCCCAAGCCGACGCTCAACTTCGTGTTCGAGAACAGCAAGGGCTTCTGGATTCCGCTGGAGGCTTACCAGGCGGGCGTGATGGCCGATGCCGGCGTGCTCAAGCGCCGCTACACCGAAGACGACTTCCGCTCGGTGCTGCGGCCGAAGTACCTGGCAGCGACCTATACCAAGCTCGGCTGGGCGGTGCCGAAGGCGCCCACCTTCATCCCGGCCAACTGGGCGAGCGAGGCGGGCAAGCCGCCGTACGCGCCCTACGGGCTCGGCGTCATGGGCCGGCAGCCGTTCCCGGAGCCGGGCGACCTGGTGCGTCCGTGGCAGTTCGGCGGCAAGACGTTCAACCCGTAACGCAGCCGACGGCGTGCCCAGGGAGACGCGTATGGCGATAGCCGTGGAGAAGGAGCCGCGTCCGCCGGCGGCGGCGGACGCGCCCGACGGCGGCGCGACGGCGGCGGACGAGGAAGTGCGGGACCGCGACGCGGGGCGGGCGGGCGGCGCCCACCCGCTGCTGCGCTGGGGCTCGCGCTACGCGCTGTTGCTGCTCATGTTCGTCGTCTGGGAGGGCATCAGCCGGTCCAGCCCGGACATGGCGCTGCTGCTGCCGGCCCCGACCGAAGTGCTGAAGGCCGGCTACGAGCTCACGCAGCAGGGCACGCTGCAGAAGGACATCCTCGCCAGCCTGAAGCGGGTCGCCGTCGCCCTCGGCTTCGCCTCCCTGATCGGCGTCCCGCTCGGCGCCGCGCTGGGCGCCTCGCGCCGCTTCGCCTGGGCATTCGAGCCGGTGGTGAATTTCTTCCGGCCGATTCCGCCGCTCGCCTGGATTCCGCTCTCCATCGTCTGGTTCGGCATCAGCGACGCGCAGAACCAGTTCATCATCTTCCTGGCGGCGTTCTTTCCCATCGTGCTGAGCACCATGGAAGGCGTGCGCGACGTCGACCGCCAGCTGATCCGCGCATCGCGCACGCTGGGCGCGGGCCGCGTCGCCATCGCGCTCACGGTGGTCCTGCCCGGCGCCATGCCGCAGATGTTCGTCGGCTTCCGCGTCGGCGTCGGCATCGCCTGGATGGCGCTGGTGGCCGGCGAGCTGGTGGCGGCCACCTCGGGCCTCGGCTTCCTGATCAGCCAGGGGCGCCTCCTGTTCCGCAGCGATTACATCGTGGTGGGCATGGTCATGATCGGCCTCATCGGTCTGCTGCTCGACGCGCTGGTGCGGCTGGTGCAGCACCTCACCATGCCCTGGCGCGGGGAGAACTGACATGCCGCAGACCTGCGTTTCGATCGCCGGCGTCCACAAGATCTACAGCACCGGCAAGAACGAGGTGGTGGCGCTGAAGAACGTCTCGCTCGAGATCGGCGAGAACGAATTCGTCTGCATCGTCGGCCCCAGCGGCTGCGGCAAGACCACGCTGCTCAACCTGCTGGCCGGCTTCGAGTCGCCCACCGCCGGCTCGATCACCGCGTTCGGCGAGCGGATCGCCGGGCCCGGACCCGACCGCACCATGATGTTCCAGGACTACGCGCTGTTCCCCTGGCTCACGGTGCACGGAAACATCGAATACGGCCTGAAGCGCCGCGGCGTGGCCAAGGCCGAGCGCGAGCGCGTCGTGCGCCATTACGTCGAGCTGATCGAGCTCAAGGGCTTCGAGGACAAGTTCCCGAAGCAGCTCTCCGGCGGCATGC
>CAZGTK010000210.1:0-5147 GCA_964528415.1 uncultured Burkholderiales bacterium
AGGACTATGCCGTGATCGAGCGCCTGGCGCGCGACGGCGATCTCACTGTGCGCATCGCCTACAACCTGTTTCCGCAGAAGCCGAGAGAGGAGCTGGCCGACTTTCAGCGCTGGTCGAAGCTGGTGCGGCCGGGGCAAGGCAGCGACACCTTCCGCCATAACGGCGCCGGCGAGATGCTGGTCTTCACGGCCGCCGACTTCGAGGACTTTCGCGAGCCGCGGCCTGACTTGGCGCCGCACATGGAGGACGAGCTGGAGCGCGTGGTGCGGCTGCTGGCGGAGGCGAAGTGGCCGTTCCGGCTGCACGCCACCTACGACGAGACCATCGGCCGAGCCCTCGACGTGTTCGAGAAGGTCCATCGCGACGTTCCGATCGACGGCCTGCACTGGTTCATCGACCATGCCGAGACCATCGGGCCGCGCAACATCGATCGCGTGAAGGCGCTGGGCGGCGGCATCGCGATCCAGCACCGCATGATGTACCAGGGCGAGGATTTCCTCGCGCGCTACGGCGTGCAGGCCGCCGCCGGCGCGCCGCCGATCCGCCGCATCCTGGAATCCGGCGTGCCGCTCGGCGCCGGCACCGACGCGACCCGCGTGGCGAGCTACAACCCGTGGGTGTCGCTGTCGTGGCTTGTGACCGGGCGCACGCTCGGGGACACGCCGCTTTACCCGGCGGAGAACCGTGTGGACCGCATGACCGCGCTGCGGCTCTGGACCGAAGCCAATACGTGGTTTTCATCCGAACAGGGCAAGAAGGGCATGATCGAGGCCGGTCGGCTCGCGGACCTGGCGGTGCTGTCCGAGGACTACCTGTCCGTGCCGGACGACGCCATCAAGCACATCACGTCGCTGCTCACCGTCGTCGGCGGCCGCATCGTGCACGGTTCCGGACCGTTCGGCGACCTGGCGCCGCCGCTGCCGCCGGCGAGTCCCGACTGGTCTCCGGTACGCCACTACGGCGGGTATTTTCGCGCCGACGGCCACCGTCACGACGGCGCCGCGGCGCGCTCGGCGCACGGCGCCGGCTGCTGCGCGGTGCATGGCCACGACCGCGGCGCGGCGCTCAAGCCGGTGCCGGCCGCCGATCCGGCGGCGTTCTGGGGCGCGTTCGGCTGCAGCTGCTGGATGGCCTGAGCGCGGCCGGCGTGCCTGACGAACCCGGCGGTACCGCTCCGCCCCGCCCGGCGTCCGCTTCGCCCTGGGCGCCGCTCGGGCTGCCCGTGTTCCGCGCGCTGTGGCTCGCCACCGTCGCCTCCAACATCGGCACCTGGATGCACGAAGTCGGCGCGGGCTGGCTCATGACCAGTCTGGCGCCGTCGCCGCTGATGGTGGCGCTGGTCCAGGCGGCCGCCACGCTGCCGGTGTTCCTGCTGGCGTTTCCCGCCGGCGCGCTCGCCGACATCGTGGACCGGCGGCGTTACCTCATCGCTACCCAATGCTGGATGCTGGCCGTCGCGGCGGCGCTCGGCGCGCTCACCGTCGCGGGGCTGATGAGCGCCGGCTGGCTGCTGGCCCTTACGTTCGCCCTGGGCGTCGGCAGCGCGCTCATGATGCCGGCGTGGGCGGCGATCACGCCGGAGGTCGTTCCGCGCGAGCAGCTGCAGTCCGCGGTGGCGCTGAACAGCATGGGCATGAACGTCTCGCGCGCCATCGGTCCGGCGCTCGCCGGCGTCATCGTCGCCGCCAGCGGGCCGGGTGTCGTGTTCGTGCTCAACGCGTTGAGCTTTCTCGGTGTCATTGCAGTGCTGTGGTCCTGGAAGCGCGCACCGCGAACCGCCGACGTGCCCGCGGAGCGCTTCTTCGGCGCGCTGCGCGCCGGCTTTCGGTACGTGCGCTACTCGCCGCCGCTGCTGCGCGTGCTCGTGCGCGGCGCCGCGTTCTTCGCGTTCGCCAGCGCGACCTGGGCGTTTCTGCCGCTGGTGGCGCGCCAGGAGCTCGCCGGCGGCGCGGCGCTTTACGGCTGGCTGGTGGGCTGCATCGGCGCCGGCGCGGTGACGGGGGCCGTGGTGCTGCCCAGGCTCAGGGCGCGGGTGTCGCGCGATCGGATGGTGGCGGGCGCGACCGTGCTCTTCGCTGCGTGCGCCGTGGCGCTCGCGTTCGTGCGCGACGTGACCGCGCTGTCGGTGGCCTTGCTGGTGGCGGGCGCCGCGTGGATCGCGGCCATGTCCTCGTTCCAGATGGCCGCGCAGACCGCGCTGCCGGAGTGGGTGCGCGCGCGCGGCCTGGCCGCCTTCATGGTGGTGTTCATGGGCGGCATGGCCGCGGGCAGCGCGCTATGGGGCCAGGCCGCGGAGTGGCTCGGCATCCCGTGGACGCTGACCCTGGCGGCGGCCGGCGCGCTCGTGGGCGTCGCCGCGACCTGGCGCGTCGGCATCGGCGGCCACGACCGGCTCGATCTGACGCCGTCAGTGCACTGGCCGCCGCTGGTGATGTCCGGCATCGCTGACGAGGGGCCGGTGCTGATCTCGATCGAGTACCGCGTCGACCCGGCGGATGCCGCCGCGTTCGTCGCGGGGATGCACGAGCTCGCTCGGGCGCGACGGCGCGACGGGGCGTACGCCTGGGGACTCTACCGCGATACCGACGAGCCGGCGCGCTACATCGAGCAGTTCCAGGTGGAATCCTGGCAAGAGCATCTGCGGCAGCACCATCGCGTCACGCACGCCGACCGCGAGGTGGAGGAGCGCGCCAAGCGCCTTCATCGCGGCCCGGCGCCGCCGCAGGTGACTCACGCCGTTGCCGCACGGCCGCAGGCGGAAGGCGAGGGCGCGGGGCCGTGAGGCGCGCGCCGGAGCCGGCAGGTCGGCACGCGCCGAGGGCGGACAGGCGGCCGGACCGCTTGGGGCGGGGACTTGCCCGCCTCGGCGGGCTCGTGGCCGGGGCCGGGCTGGCCATTCCCGCGCCGGCGGAGACAAGCTGCGTCCTCGGTGTCGCCAAGGTGCGGTACGAGGACGACATCGCCTGCTTCGTCGAGCAAGCGAACCAGCGGGATTGGCTCGATCGCCTCAAATTCGTTCCGCTGGGCGACAGCCAAGCTCGGGCAAGCTTCGGCGGCGAAATTCGCCAGCGCTACGAGTTCACGCACAATCCGGCTTTCGGCGCCGACCCTCAGGACAGCGCTGGCGTGTGGCTGCAGCGCTACGCGGTCCACGCGGACCTGCGGATCGGTGAGGACCTGCGGCTGTTCGCCCAGCTCGTCAGCGCCCTGGCGACAGGCCGCGCCGGCGGGCCGGGCGCGGTGGACGAGAACGAGCTGGAACTGCAGAACGGTTTCGTCGACCTGGGGCCGTGGTCCTCCGCGGACGCGACGTTGACGCTGCGGCCCGGCCGCCAGGAACTGCAGTACGGGGCCGGCCGCCTGGTGGACGTGCGCGAGGGCCCGAACGTTCGCCGCACGTTCGACGCCGCCCGAGCGATCGTGCAGGCGTCGCGCTGGCGCGTCGACGCGCTCTACGCTAGGCCGCGGCTCAGCCGACGCGGCGTGTTCGACGACGTCGGCGACGATGCCCAGGCCTTGTGGGGCGCTTACGCGGCCGGCCGCGGCGTCGACTACTACTACCTCGGATTCCGCGACGACGAGGGCGTGTTTCAGCAGGGCACGGCGCACGAGCGGCGCCACTCGCTCGGGGTTCGGCTCTGGGGCGGCGAGGGGCCGTGGGACTGGAACTGGGAGGCGCTCTACCAGTTCGGCCGTTTCGGCGGCGGGGATATCCGCGCGTGGACCCTGGCGACGGACACCGGCTACACGTTTCGCCACGCGCGGTGGCGTCCGCGCGTCGCGATCAACGCCAACGTCGCGAGCGGCGACGATGACCCCGACGACCCGGACCTCGGCACGTTCAACCCGTTGTACCCGCGCGGCAATTACTTCTCGGAAGCCGCCGTGCTCGGACCGCGCAACTTCTTCAACGTGCATCCGTTCGTGACCGTGCGCCCGGCGCCCGGCTGGAGCGTGACCGCGGACGTCAACTTTTTCTGGCGGCTGGAAACCGCGGATGGCGTCTATTCGCCCTCCGGCCAGCTGATCCGCGCCGCAGGCGGCAGCGACCGCCGCTTCGTGGCGTGGTCGGTCTCGCTCACCTCCGAGTACGCGGTCACGGACCGCGTCACGCTCACGGCAATCTATACCCACCTTGCTCCCGGCGACTTCATCCGGGCGACCGGGCCGGCGGAGAACATCGACTTCTTGGAATTGACCCTGCAGTTCCGCTTCTGAGGTATGGTCGCCGCGGCAAGGCCCGCGGTTGCCGCCGACGCGGACCGCGAGCGCCTGGCCTGACGGAGTCCGGCAGCCTGCGCTATCCTCTGAAACGCCGCGACGCGCCGTCGCGCGCTTTTCCCGCGAAAGGACGACGATGAACGTGCTGCTTTCCGCCCTCGCGCTGCTGGTGGGGGCGCTGATGCCCGTGCAGGTGGGCATCAACGCGTCGCTGCGCCTGCTCCTGCGCGATCCGTTCCTGGCCGGGCTGGCCAACATGGCGGTGGGGGCCATCGCCATCGGCCTCGTGCTGCTCGCGCTGCGCGTGCCGCTGCCGGCGCCGGCCACGATCGCGTCGGTGCCGCTGTGGGGCTGGCTCGGCGGCGTCATCGGCGCCGCGGTGGTGGTGGTGAGCCTGATGGCCGGGCCCAAGCTCGGCGCGGCGACGCTGTTCGTGCTCATCGTCACCGGCCAGATCGCCGGCTCGCTGCTGGTGGACCACTTCGGCGTGCTGGGCTACCCGGTGCGCGAGCTGACGGCGCTGCGCGTGGTCGGCGCGGCCATGCTGATCGGCGGCATCGTCCTCATCGTCCGCCATTGACCACGGAAAGCGAAGCCCGGAACCCCGGCCAGCCCGCGGCCGGTGCGGGCGCGGCCGGCGCGTGGGCGCCGCTCAAGCGCCGCGATTTCCGCATGCTGTGGCTGGCGGCGATGGTGTCCAACATCGGCAGCTGGATGCAGACCATGGCGGCGGGCTGGCTGATGACCGAGCTCACCCACTCGCCGGCCCTGGTGGCGCTGGTGCAGGCGGCGGGCCGCATTGGATTTGCCGTAGCGGTTGCCGCCCTCGTCGGTCTCCCACTGAATGCTCTTGCGGATCACCTTGTAGCCGAAATCGCGCAGCAGCGAGTAGAAGCGGTCCTGCCCGTCGGCGTAGGCCGGGTCGT
>CAZGTK010000211.1:0-5125 GCA_964528415.1 uncultured Burkholderiales bacterium
CGCACTTCTGCTCGATGTGCGGCCCGCACTTCTGCTCGATGAAGATCACGCAGGACGTGCGCGATTACGCCGCGAGCCAGGGCGTCGCCGAGGACGAGGCGCTGGCGAAGGGCATGGCCGAGAAGTCGGAGGAGTTCAAGAAGGCGGGCGGCGAGATCTACCGGCGCGCGTAAGGCCCGCCGGCGACGATTTGCAACGGAGGCGGACATGGGACTTCTGGACGAGTTGCTGGGCGGCATGGCCGGGGAGGCGATGAACGGCCGGGCGGGCGGCGCGAAGGCTTCGCGCGAGGCGGGCGGCATGGGCGGCGTAGTGGCGGCGCTGCTGCCCGTGGTGCTGGCGATGCTGGCGAACCGCGGCGGCGCTCAGTCCGGGGGCGGCGGGCTCGGCGACCTGCTCGGCCAGCTCTCCCGTGGCGCCGGCGGCGGCTCGGGCGACCTGTTCGGCCAGATCCTCGGCGGCGGGCGCGGCGGCGCGGCCGGCGGCCTTGGCGACCTGCTCGACCAGTTCCAGCGCGCCGGCTTCGGCGAGCAGGCGCGCTCCTGGGTCGGCACCGGCCAGAACGCGTCGATCTCGCCGGACGTGATCGCGCAGGTGTTCGGCCGTGACGGGCTCTCGCGCATCGCGGCCCAGTCCGGCCTCTCGGAGCAGGAGGCGTCGGTGGGTCTCTCGCAGCTGCTGCCCGAGGTGGTGGACCGCGTCACGCCGCGGGGCGAGGTGCCCGAGCTCGGCGAGCTCTCCGCCAGCGTCGACGCGATGGCGAGGCGGCTCGGCCTGTAGCCGCGCGGCCTGCGCCGGAAACAAAAAAGGCCCGGCGCGACCGGGCCTTTTCGATGCGCCGGTGGCGCCGGCCGCTCACATCTTCTGAATGATGCCGCAGGCGGCGCGGGCACCGCCGGCGCAGCCCTTGGTCTCGCCGCCCGGACAGTACGTGTCCTCCTGCACGTGAATGATGAACGAGCTGCCGTCGGCGTCGAACAGCGACAGCGGGCCGGGCGACAGCGTCACGCGGCTTGTCGTCGTGGACATCGTTCCGGAGCCGTTCTTGATCTCGATGTTGATCAGGTCGCCCATGTGGAACGGGTGGTTGCCGTCGGGGCTGCTGTTGCCGTGCGGGCCGGGGTCGAAGTGGCCTTTGGCCGCGCCGCACGGCGTGCAGTTGGCGACCTCGTGGATGTGCACGGCCTTTTTGCCGTCCGGCAGGCCGCTGACCTTGATTTCGATGTCCACCAGCTTCACGCCCTCGGCCGACGGGCGCTCGGTCAGGGTGGCGCGTCCGGTCACTTTCGCGTCCTCGCAGCCCTTGATGTCGGCGTAGGCCTTGGCGGCGTCGGCCGCGGCGACGGGAGCGGCCAGGGCGAGCGCGGCGGCGGCGAGTGTTACAGAAGCAAAACGCATGTTCTCCTCCTGCAGGTCAGGGATGTCCCATGGAACCCGGGCGCGGGAGCGCGCGGGCGAGCGCCAGAGTGGCGCTTCCCATCATTGGCGAGCGCCGGCGATTTGGCAAGGGTCGGCGCGCCCGGCCGCTGTCCCCTCGCGCGGTCCGGGTCGGTCCGCGGGGCGCCGCCGGATACGATCTATAATCGCGGGAATTTTTCCGCGGGCACGACATGGACATTCTGCTGCTCAAGGCGCTCGTGCTTGGCGTGCTCGAAGGCCTCACCGAGTTTCTGCCGATCTCGTCGACCGGCCACCTCATCATCGCCGGCGACCTTCTGGGCTTCACCGGCGAGCGCGCCAAGGTGTTCACGATCGCCATCCAGCTCGGCGCGATCCTCGCCGTGGTCTGGCAGTATCGGGAGCGCTTCCGCATGGCGGTGGCGGGGATCGGCTCGGACCCGAAGGCGCAGCGCTTCGTCATCAATCTCGCCGTGGCGTTCCTGCCGGCCGCGGTGATCGGCCTCGCCGCACACCGCCTGATCAAGACCTGGCTGTTTTCGCCGCTGACCGTGGCCGCGGCGCTCGTCGCCGGCGGGCTGGTCATCCTGTGGGTCGAGCGCCGCGAGCGCGCGCCGCGCGTCGCCCACGTCGACGAGATGACGTGGCGCGACGCGCTCAAGGTCGGGTTCGCGCAATGCCTCGCGCTGTTCCCGGGCGTGTCGCGTTCCGGCGCCACCATCATCGGGGGCATGTTGTTCGGGCTGTCGCGCGAAAGCGCGACGCTGTTCTCGTTTTTCCTGGCGGTGCCGACGATGCTGGCGGCGACGGTCTACGACACCTGGAAGAATCGCGCGCTGCTGTCGGCGGACGACGTCGGGCTGATCGCGGTGGGCTTTGCCGCGGCGTTCGTCGCCGCGCTGCTCACGGTGCGCGCCCTCGTGACCTACGTCTCGCGCCACAGCTTCCGGCCGTTCGCGTGGTACCGCATCGCGTTCGGCGGCGTGGTGTTGCTGACCTGGTGGACCGGGGCGGTGGACTGGTCGCTGCCCGGGTGACGGGGAGCGGGCGATGGGGAATCGGGAATGAGTAATGGGGAACGGGTGAAAGGCCGGACCCATCAACGACCCATCGACCGTCGTCACCCCGGCGGAGGCCGGGGTTCAGGCCTTAAACCCCCGGATTCCGGCCTGCACCGGAATGACGATTCCCGTTCCGCCCCGTATCGCGCTCAGGGGCAGGCATTCACCGAAATGCTCAAGACGGCGTCACCTCGGCGGAGGCGGGGGTCCAGCCTCGCAACGCCTGGATTCCGGCATTCGCCGGAATGACCTTTCCCTGAATTTTGACCCCGCGCCGCGGTTGGTGGCAGGCATTCACCGGAATGCTCAAGACGGCGGCACTTCGGCGGAGGCCGGGGTCCAGGCTCGAACCGCCTGGTTTCCGGCGTACGCCGGGATGACGAACCCGGCGTCAGCCCTGCACCCACGGCAGGCCGGCCTTGCGCCAGCCGCCGATCGCGTTGCGGTGTCCGCTGGCGTCCTTGTCGCCTTCGAATCCCTCGAGAACGTTGTAGCACTCCGTGTAGCCGGCGCGCTTGGCCGCCACCGCGGCCATGTGCGAGCGCCCGCCGCTGCGGCAGATGAACAGCGCCATCGACTCGGGGTCGACCTGCGCCTTGAGATGCTCGAGGAAATACGGATTGGGCTGGTTCCCCGGATAGGTGAGCCACTCGATCTCGACCGCGCCGGGAATGCGCCCGACCCAGTCCCACTCCGCGCGGGTGCGCACGTCGACGAGGCGCGTCCCGGGAGCGTGCTGCAGCAGCTCGTAGGCCTCGGTCGGCGTGAGCGCCCCTTCGTACGGCAGGTCGAGTTCGACGGCCCGCTGGCGGGCCCGCGTCAGGATTTCCGAGATCGTCGCCATTTACCTGATTTAAATAAGAAATATGGGTTAGCGGGAAAGTGATATTCTACCATTCATGAGCACCGACGAAGGCTTCAGCGCGTTCGACGTCGCCGGCCCCGACCGTTACCGGCAGGCGCAGCGCAGCACGCTGGTGAGCGTCGGCGTGAACATCGCGCTCTCCACGCTGCAGATCGTGATCGGCGTGTTCTCGAAGAGCCAGGCGCTGATCGCGGACGGCATCCATTCGTTCTCGGATCTGCTCTCGGACTTCCTGGTGCTGTTCGCCAGCCGCCAGAGCAGCCGCTCGGCGGACCACGCCCATCCCTACGGCCACGCGCGCATCGAAACGGCGGCGACGCTGATGCTCGGCATCTTCCTCATGGGCGTCGGCGTCGCGCTGATGTGGCGCGCCGGCGTCAAGCTGCAGGACCCGGGGCAGCTGGTGAAGGTGCACCCGGCGGCGCTGGTGATGGCGGCCATCACGCTGGTCAGCAAGGAGGCGCTGTTTCGCTACCTCATGGCGGTGGCGCGGCGGCTGCGCTCGCAGATGCTCGCTGCCAACGCGTGGCATTCGCGCTCCGACGCGGCGGCGTCGCTGGTGGCGATGATCGGCATTTCCGGCAACCTGCTGGGTTACACGTTCCTGGATGCGCTGGCGGCGGCGCTGGTCGGCTTCCTCATCGCGCGCATGGGCTGGAAGCTGGGCTACGGCGCGCTGTCCGAGCTGATCGACACCGGCCTCGCCGAAGAGGAGGTCGCGAAGATCCGGGCGACGCTGGCGGGGACCCCCGGCGTGCGCGGCCTGCACGAGCTGCGCACCCGCAGGATGGCGGATCAGGCGCTGGTGGACGCCCACATTCTGGTGGACCCGCGCATCAGCGTGTCGGAGGGCCATTACATCGCCGAGGCGGCGCGCCGCCGGGTGCTGCACCAGCACGACCACGTCGTGGACGTTCTCGTGCACATCGACCCGGAGGACGACCTCAAGGCGATGCCCAGCATGCACCTGCCGGATCGGGAGAGCTTGCTGCAGTACCTGGACAAGCGCCTGGAAGGGGCGCTGCCGCGTGGCCAGAAAGCCGTGTTCCACTACCTCGACGGCAAGGTCGAAGCGGAGCTTTACCTCGATCAGGCCTTCTGCGCGGATGGCGCCCGGGTCGCGGCGCTGCGTGAGCGGCTCGACGCGCTGCTCGAATCCGACCCCTACTTCCGGTCCGTGCACCTCCGGCGGCTGGACGCACAATGACAGTGCGCCCGGCACCCAGATTGCACTAAAATAGTGCATCCCATGCCCCATGAAGGGGCCTAGATCGTTGTTGCAGCACGATTAAGTGCCCCGCACCGTTTGGCACAGAACCTGCTGAAAGCGAGGTCCGTTGGTTTCCGGCGGCGGCGCTGACGTCGTCCGGTCGAGCCGAACCGAAAAGCGTTTCCAACCCGCACCAAAGCCACTTCACGTTAGGAGAAAGTCAATGGCGGCAGCAGCCGATGTGCTCAAAATGATCAAGGACAACGAGGTCAAGTTTGTCGACCTCCGTTTCACCGACACGCGCGGCAAGGAGCAGCACGTCTCGGTGCCGGTGAAGTATTTCGACGACGAAAAGTTCGAGTCGGGCCACGCGTTCGACGGCTCCTCGATCGCCGGCTGGAAGGGCATTCAGGCCTCCGACATGCTGCTCATGCCGGATCCGACGACCGCCAAGATGGATCCGTTCACCGACGAGCCGACGCTGCTGCTGACCTGCGACGTGATCGAGCCCTCCGACATGAAGGGCTACGACCGCGACCCTCGCTCCCTGGCGAAGCGCGCCGAGGCGTACCTGAAATCGACCGGCATCGG
>CAZGTK010000212.1:0-5121 GCA_964528415.1 uncultured Burkholderiales bacterium
GGCGGAGGTCCTCAAGGTGCTGGGCACCCGCATCGAGCACGGGGCGCTCAAGGCCGCGGCCTGATCCCGTCGCCGCGCCCCGAGGCCCCCGCCGCGGCGGGGGCCTCTTGTTTTCGGCGCCGCGCGCGGCGGCGGGGTGTAAGGGCGGTGCCGGCGGCCCGACCAACGGGGGTCGCCTCGACCCGGGGCGTTTAACACCGTCGCCCAGGAGGACTGCCGATGATCCGCGCACCGGATTCCGTGATCCGTCTCGCCGCGACCTGCCTGCTGGCGGCGCTGGCGCTCTTGACCGCCACCGCGGCGCTGGCCGAACCCGCGGCGCATCTCAACGTGCAGAAGGGCGGCGTCGCCGTCCACGGCTACGACCCGGTGGCCTACTTCACCGTCGGCAAGGCGACGCCGGGCAAGGCCGAGTTCACGGCCGTGCACGAAGGCGCCACCTACCGCTTCGCCAGCGCGGAGAACCTCGCGACGTTCAAGGCGGACCCGGCCCGGTACGCGCCGCAATACGGCGGCTGGTGCGCCTACGGCGTCGCCAAGGGCGTCAAGGCCGACGGCGACCCCAACGTCTGGAAGGTGGTGGACGGCAAGCTCTACCTCAACGTCAACCCCAACATCGGCCGCAAGTGGAGCCAGGACATTCCCGGTTACCTCAAGCGCTCCGAGGCCGAGTGGCCGAAGATCAAGGACACGCGGGCGGACAAGCTCTGATCCTGCGGGTTCGAAATCCACCTCCGAGACGCGGAGGTACAGAGCAACGACCGTTCGGTTTCACCGCAAAGGACGCGAACGGCGCAAAGGAAAACCAAAAAGGGTCTTTCCTGGCGTTCTTTGCGTCCTTCGCGGTGGAAGAGTCGGGTCTTCTATGCGCCTCCGCGTCTCTGCGGCTCGAAGCATCCGTGGGCGGGAAGGAAAACGGCGCCTCGCGGCGCCGTTTTCGCGGGCGGGCGCCGCCCGACTCAGGCGTGCGTGCGCGCGCGCGCCTGCCGGCGGCTCGCCGCCAGCAGCTCGTCGCGCTCGATCTCGCGCGCGGCGTTCGCCACCGCGATGCGGAACGCCTCCGGCACGGGCGCGAACGCGGCGTCGCGCATCACCAGCTGCCAGACGTCGTTGGCGCTCAGGCCCCGCCGCAGCAGGTCGCGCGCGATCACGCGCTGCGGCGGGTTGCGCACCGCGTCCTGCATGCGCCGCGCGAAGACGTCGCGCAGGCGATGGTCGATCCGTTCCATGGCGTCATCCTTCCATTGGTGCCGGCGCGGCTCGGTCGCGCCCGGCGTCGGTTTCAAGCTCGGCGTCCCCCTCGGCGTCGTTGCCGAACAGGTACGCTCTCGAGGTATCGAGAAATTCGTCAATGCCGTCAATCATGGTCTTCTCCCCGTTTCAAGACTCGTCCCGCGCGTGCGCGCCTCGCGCGCACGCGCGCCGCGGCCGCGAGCGGCGGAACCATGCGGGTCAGAAAGCTTGGGGTTTGACTCCGGCGGGTCCTGCCGCTTCCGGCGGACCCTGATCCACCGGAGCGTCTAGAAGGCGACGCGCGGGCTGGCGGCGTGTCGGCCGGCTGCCGGGCGGGCCGAGGCGAGCGCGCGCGCCGCGCCCGCGCGGATCGATTCCGCGAGGTAGGCGCTCGTGTGCAGCGGTTTCGGCTCAAACATCGGCAAAGTCTCCGGCAGCGCGCGCAATGCGCGCCCTTGTCAGATCGCGAGCGCGCCGAAAGGTTCCGGGGCTCACATCGGCGCCGCGAAGCGCTCGTGCTGCGCGTTGGGCAGCAGCTGCATGAAGTCGTAGGTCTTCATGTGGATGAGCTCCTCGTGGTCGCCGGACTCGAAGAAGATCTCCGGCTCCTCGGCGAGCTCGTCGTCCACCACCGTGGCGAGGCCGTAGGCTTCGCCCACGGGCGGGATCGCGCCGACGGCGCAGTCGGGGAAGATGGCGCGGGTTTCGTCCTCGGTGGCGAGCCCCAGCTTGCGGCCCAGGCACTTCGACAGCGTTCCCAGGTGGACGTGGCGGTGGGCGGGCAGGACGGCCATCAGGTAGCCGCCGTCGTCCTCCAGGATCACCGCCTTGGCCACCCGGTGCGCCGGCACGTGCGCCACCGTGGCACTGCGCAGCGACGAGCCGGTCTTCGCGTGGTTCACGAGGTCGTAGGAAACATGCCGTTCATTCAGATACTTTTCGAGGGTTTCCGCGATCGCCATGACGTCCCTCCGTGGTCCTGCGGTGGATAGTTCCACTATAGACCGGCGGAAGCCGGGGGGTCGGGGCTCAGTTCAGCGGGCCCGGCGCGGCGCCGACGTCGTCGCCGTCGGCGCCGGGTATCTTCAGCGGCAGCTGCCACTCGGCCTTCGCCACGGCCGTCTGCAGCAGCTTCATGTAGCCGTGCAGCAGGCGATCCTGCAGCCGCACCGTGACGCTGGCGCCCGCCGCCGGCACGAAGGCGATGACCGTGTGGCCGTCCGGCGCCCGGCGCGCGTTGATGCGGGTGACGAGCAGCGGCTCCTCGCCCAGCGCCGCCTTGCGCTGCGGCTCCGACGTGGCGTCGGTGCGGGTGAAGTTGACCTCGCGCAGCGCCTTCTCGTGCTCGATGCCGACCAGGGCCTCGCGCGCGGCCGGGTTGGCCTGGACGCGGATGTCGGGCTTCGCCTCGGCCAGCTTGATGAGCGCCGGCCAGAAGCGCATGACCAGCCGGCGCGTGAGCCACAGGCGCGCCTCCGAGGAGCCGTCGAAGCCGACCCGCATCAGCAGGCGGTCGGCGTCGGCGACGTATTGGACGGAAAGGCGGTCGATCTGCATGGCGCGGGGCGCTCCGGGGTCGAGCGGAATCAAACCGCGAATCGCGCGCGGGCGCAAGCCCGACACTTGCATTTGCCGCGCCGCTGCGCAACCATCGGCCCTCGGATGGAGGGGCCATGACGAACGGCGAACGCAGTGTCACGGAAATCGACGGCCGGATGGGGACGCCGGTGCCCTCGCAGGGCCTCACGCAGCTCACGCACGTGATCTACGCGCTGCACCTGTTCAGCGCGGTGACCGGCCTGCTCGGCACGGCGTTCATCGTCACCGCCTTCCTGACCGGCTGGCCGTCCATCATCGCCGTGATCCTGAACTACGTGAAGCGCGGCGAGGTGCGCGGCACCTACCTCGACTCCCACTTCGGCTGGCAGATCCGCACCTTCTGGTACGCGCTGCTGTGGGTCGTGGTGGCGCTGCTGCTGGCGTTCACCGTGCTCGGCCTGCCGCTCGGCATCGTCGTCGTGCTGGCCGCCGGCATCTGGGTGCTCTACCGCATCATCCGCGGCTGGCTCGCGCTCACCAGCGAAAAGCCGATGCCGGCCTGAAGCGGCGGCGACGATGCCGAAGCGCCGGGCGCTGCCCGTACCGCCCGCGGCGGCGCGCCGCTGGCGGCTCGACCGCCGCACCGTCTACCTCAACCACGGGGCCTTCGGCGCCTGCCCGCGCCCGGTGCTGGCGGCGCAGCAGCGCCTGCGCGACGAGCTCGAGCGGGACCCGCTCCACTTCATGCGCCGCGCGCTGGAGCCGCGCCTTTCCGCCGCGCGCGAGGCGCTCGGTCGCTTCGTCGGCGCGTCGCCCGACGGCCTTGCGTTCGTCGCCAACGCCACCGCCGGGGTCAACGCCGTCCTGCGCTCGCTCGCGTTCCGGCGCGGCGACGAGCTCCTCGTCACCGACCACGGCTACGCCGCGGCGACCAACGCGGTGCGCTTCGCCGCCGGGCGCGCCGGCGCGAAGGTGGTGACGGCGCGGGTGCCGTTCCCGCTCGCCGGCGAGGAGCAGGTGGTGGCCGCGGTGCTGGCCGCGGCGACGCCGCGCACGCGGCTCGCGGTGCTGGACCACGTCACCAGCCCCACGGCGCTGGTGTTTCCGATCGCGCACCTGGTGCGCGAGCTCGCCGCGCGCGGCGTCGACACGCTGGTGGACGGCGCCCACGCGCCCGGGCTGCTGCCGCTGGCGGTGGACGCGATCGGCGCCGCCTGGTACGTCGGCAATTGCCACAAGTGGCTGTGCGCGCCGAAGGCGGTGGCGTTCCTGTACGCGCGCGAGGACAAGCGCGCCGCGACGCGGCCGCTCGTCATCAGCCACGGCGCGGCCTCGCCGCGCACGGACCGCTCGCGCTTCCACCTCGAATTCGACTGGCAGGGCACGACGGACCCGACGCCGGCGCTGGCGGTCCCGGCGGCGATCGCGTTTCTCGAAGGGCTGGCGCCGGGCGGGTTCCGCGAGCTCGCCGAGGCCAACCGCCTGCTGGCGCTGGCCGCGCGCGACGTGCTGTGCACCGCGCTCGGCGTCGCGCCCCCGGCGCCCGACGCGATGCTGCCGGCGATGGCGGCGGTGCCGCTGCCGCCGGGCGACGCGCTCGCGCTGAGCGAGGCGCTCCACGCGCGCCATCGCATCGAGGTGCCGGTGAACCCGTGGCCGGCGGCGCCGGCCCGGCTGCTGCGCGTCTCCGCGCAGGCCTACAACAGCCTGGCCCAGTACCGCTACCTGGCCGAGGCGCTGACCGACGAGCTGGCGCGCGGCGCCGGCCCATGACGCTGCCGGAGCGCGTCGTATCCGGCGGTCAGACCGGCGCCGACCGCGCGGCGCTGGACTGGGCGCTCGCCCGCGCCGTTCCCTGCGGCGGCTGGTGCCCGCGCGGGCGCCGCGCCGAGGACGGCGCCATCGACGCGCGTTATCCGCTGACCGAGACGCCGTCGGAGGACTACGCCCAGCGCACCGAGTGGAACGTGCGCGACAGCGACGCCACGGTCATCCTGTCGCTGGCGCCGGCCCTGACCGGCGGGTCGCGCCTCACGCGGGAGCTGGCGGCAAGGCACGGCAGGCCCTGCCTGCACCTGCACCCGGGCGTCGACGCGCCGCGGCTGCTGGCGGCGTTCGTGCGGGACCGCGCGGCGCGGGTCCTCAACGTCGCCGGCCCGCGCGCGTCCAACGAGCCGGGTGTCTACGCCTACGTGCGGCAGGTGCTCGAAGAAGCCTTCGGCGCGGCGCGCTAGCCGCGTCGCCCGCGCCCCCTGCCGGGCTGCACCGCGTCGACGATCGCCTGCGCCAGCAGCTCGACCTCGGCAAGGCGCGGCGAGGTCGGGCGCGCGGCGAGCGCGATGGTGCGCG
>CAZGTK010000213.1:0-5120 GCA_964528415.1 uncultured Burkholderiales bacterium
GCTGGTGGGCCCGATCCTGGCGACCGGCCTCTACGAGCTGAGCCGCCGGCTCGCGCGCGGGGAGCGCTCGCCCGGCCTCGACGCGGTGCTCGACGCCTGGCGCCGCGGCACGCGGCCGCTGGTCTGGCTCGGCCTCCTGCTGGTGCTGGCGGGCACGCTGTGGGTGATGGTCTCCTCGGTGCTGTTCGCGCTGTTCGCCGGCAGCCCGGTGGTGAACCTGGAAGGCTTCCTGCGCGAGGTGGTGCTGTCGCGCTCGTGGCTGTTCGAGGTGTGGCTGCTGCTGGGCGGCGTCGGCGCGGCCATCGTGTTCGCCGCCACCGTCGTCTCGGCGCCGCTGTTGCTGGACCGCGACGTCGACATGCTGAGCGCCCTCATCACCAGCGTCCGCGCGGCCGGCGAGAACCCCGCGGCGGTGGCGCTGTGGGCGGCGCTGATCATGGCGCTGACCGTGCTGTCGTTCCTGACGCTGCTGCTGGGATTCGTGCTGGTGATCCCGGTGGTGGGCCACGCCACGTGGCACGCCTACCGCGACCTGGTGGACGCGGACGGCCTGCCGCCGCGCGTCTAGCCGCCGAGAGGTCCCGTGCTGTTCGGGCTCACCGAGGAAAAGATCGCCGAGTTCGGCCTGACCTTCGGCATCGGCGCGTTCATCCTGTTCATGATCTTCATCATCTGGAACCTGGCGCGGGAATCGCAGGCCGGCCGTTTCGGCACCTTCATCCTGTTCTTCGTGCTGGCGTTCGGGATCTTCGGCTTCGTCATCAAGCAGATCCTGACCTGGCTGCTGGAGCCGTAGCGCGGAGCGCTCAGGCGGCCGCGCGCTCGGCCGCGGGCGCCGGATCGGCGCGCGCGACCCGCCGGTACAGCGCCGCCAGCCGCTGCGCGAGCGCGTCGGCGTGCCACTCGCGCGCGTAGAGCACCGCCTCGGCGGCGAGCGAGCGTCGCAGGCCGGGGCTCGCCGCCAGTTCCGCGATGGCGTCGGCGAAGGCGTCCTCGTCGTCGTCCGGCACCAGGCAGCCGCGGCGGGGCTCGAGGATGTCGCGCGTGCCCATGACCGCGAGTCCGATCACCGGCACGCCCAGCGCCATCGCTTCCAGCAGCACGAGGCCCTGGGTCTCGGTGCGGGAGGCGAAGGTGAAGGCGTCGGCGGCGCGATAGCAGTCAAGCAGCGTCGTGCGGCGGTCGAGGTAGCCGACGAAGCGCACCTGTCCGTCGACGCCGAGCCGTCGCGCGAGGTCGCGCAGGTCGCGCTCGGCCGGTCCCTCGCCGGCGATGACCAGCGTGAGCTGCGCCGAGCGCGCCAGCGCCGCCTTCAGCGCGCGCAGCAGGAAATCGATGTTCTTCTCGTAGGCGACGCGGCCGACGAACAGGAGCACGAAGCGCTCCGCGCCGATGCCGTGGCGCGCGCGAAACGCGGCGCCGTCGCCGCCGGCGAACTCCGCCAGCGGGATGCCGGTCGGGACGACGTGGCGCGGGCGCGTGACGCCGTAGGCGCCGAGCACGTCGGCCATGGCGCGCGAGGGCACGATGACGGCGTCGACGTCGTTGCACTGGTGGCGCGAGAAGCGGCGCGCCGCGGCCTTCATCCAGCGCTTGGGCAGGAACGGCACGTAGTGGTAGAGGTACTCCTCGAAGAACGTGTGATACGTTTCCACGCGCGGGATGCCGAGCCGGTCGGACAGGTGCACGCCGAGGTAATGCGCGACGAACGGCGTCTGGATGTGGACGAGGTCGAAGTGCCCGGCCTTCAGCTCGAGCGCGAGGCGGCGGATCGGGCCCGATCGCATCCTGCGGTCCTCGGGGTCCATCGGCACGCGGTGCGAGGGCATGCGCAGGATGCCGGGTTCGTCGGCGTAGGGCAGCGGGTAGGCCGGCGCGATCAGCGTCGAGCGATGGCCGAGCGCGGCGAGCTCGCGGCGGAAGGTCTGGATCGACGTCGAGACGCCGTTCACGCGGGGGAAATAGACGTCCGAGATCATCAGGACGTTGAGGCCGCGCGCGCTTGTCATGAAGCGCGACGTTAGCCGACTAATATGACAGTTCCGCGTCAGCGGCCACTGATTTTCAAGGGGAAAGACGATGCGTTGGGTTGATCGGGCAGTGCTGTTGCTGGCCCTGGCCGGGCTGGCGGGCGCCGCGGCCGCCGCCAGCGACGCCGAGGTCGGCCGCCTGCTGGCGGCCGACAAGGCGCCGCCGGGCGTGGTGTTCGAGATCGTTTCGGGCGACCCCCGCGCGCTCGAGTGGGCGGTGCCGAAGGTGTCCGGCTACGCCGAGAAGCTGCGCTCGCGCTTTCCGGGCCTGCCGATCGCCGTGGTGACCCACGGCAACGAGCAGTTCGCGCTGCAGAGCGACGCGGCGGCGAGCTTTGCCGACGTCCACCGGCAGGTGCGGGGCTTGTCGACGCGCGACAAGGTGTCGGTGCACATCTGCGGCACCTACGCCGGCATGCGCGGCGTCGACCCCGAGGCGTTCCCGAAGTACGTCGACGTCGCGCCGTCGGGCCCGTCGCAGATCCGCGGCTACCGCGAGCTGGGCTACGTGCTGGTGAAGGTCACCCGCTAGGCCTGCGCGTCAGGCGGCGGCCAGCGCCGCCGCGAGCGGCGCGAGCGCCGGCTTGAGCTCGCGCTCGCGCGCCTCGGCAGCGAGCGAACGCAGGCGCTCGAGCGTCTGCGGGTCGCGCGCGCCGCGGCCGAACGCCGCCAGCGCGCGTCCGCGCGCCGCGAAGAAGCGGCTCCACGGCAGCGGCTCGCGCGCGAAGTAGGCCTCCAGCGCCGCCGCGTAGCGCTCGGCCTCGTCCCACTGCCGGTCCGCCAGCGCCACGTCGATGGCGAGTTCGTAGAAGTGCAGGTAGCAGTGGCTCACGCAGCCGGCGCGCAGCAGCGCCTCGCCCTGCGCGAGCGCTTCCCGCCGCCGGTCCGGGCTCGCGGTGACCTTGGCGGCGACCGCCAGGATCCAGGGCCCGATGTAGGTGAGCCCGGTCTCGCGCGCGATCGCGTAGGCCGTCTCCAGCAGCGCCTCGGCCTCGGCCTGCCGTCCCTGCGCGTACAGCGCCTCGCCCTGGCCGGTGATCTGCTCGGCCTCGAAGCGGCGCATGCCGAGGCGCCGCGAGATCTCGAGCGCGCGCCGCGCGTCGGCCTCGGCCAGTTCGGGCTCGCCGCGGTACAAATGGATCACGCAGCCGACGTCGCAGGCCAGCATCAGCGCGCGCGGGTTGCCGATGCGCTCGGCGAGCTCGGCGGCGGCCCGGCAGTGCTCGAGCCCGCGGCGCGTCTCCAGGCACATATAGTCGATGGCGCCGAGCATGACGAGGTTGTCGCTCTCGACGCGGGCGAGCTGGTGCGCGCGCGCCACCGCGATGCAGCGCTCGAAGTGGCGCCGCGCGGTGAGCAGCCGGCCTTCGAGGTAGACGGCGTCGCCGAGCCCCGAGAGCGCCCGCGCCTGCAGCGCCGGCTCGCCCGCGCGCTCGGCGTACGCCAGCGCGCGCTCCTGCGCGGCCAGGCACGCGTCCCACTTGCCCTGCGGGAAATGCAGGTCGCCGCGCAGGGTGTAGATCTCGGCCAGCGCGTGCGCGTCGTCGCGCGCCGCCGCCAGCGGCTCGGCCTCGGCCAGGTTGGCGAGCGCCTCGCCGTAGCGGTCCAGCAGACGCAGGCAGTGGGCGGTGCCGATCAGCGCCTGCGCGCGCTGGCCGGGCTCCACCGCGCCGGCCATCGCGTCGCGATAGGCGGCGAGCGCCTGCTCGAGGTGGCCGATCTGGCGCAGCGCGTCGGCGCGCAGGCAGGCGAGCGCGAAGCGCACGCCCTCGCCGCCGGCGAGGGCGAGGCCGCGCTCGGCGAGCCGTGCCGCGTCCTCGTAGTGGTAGCGGGCGTAGGACTCCCGCGCGGCGTCACGGTAGGCGGACGCGGCCTGCGCGTCGCCGGCCGCCTCGAGGTGCTCGGCGCGGGCGGCCGCGTTGCGTCCGGCGTGCCATTGCGCCGCGCGCCGGTGCAGTTCCTGACGGCGGGAGCGCAGCAGCGACGAATACACGGCCTCCTGGATCAGCGCGTGGCCGAACTGGATCCACTCGCCGTCGGTGCGCACCAGCGCCTCGTCGATCAGCCGCGCGGGCGAGTAGTCCGCGTCGTCGAGCACGTGCTGCAGCAGCGCCACCGGAAAGCGCTGGCCCAGGACCGCGGCCGCCTGCGCGGCCTGGCGCTCCGCCTCGGGCATCCGGTCCAGCCGCGCCAGCACGATGCTGCGCACCGAGCCCGGCAGCACGCGTCCGCCGCCCGCGGCGGAGCGCAGCAGCTGGTCGAGGAACAGCGGATGGCCCTGGGCGCGGCGCACGCACTCGCGCGCGCTCGCCAGGTTGACGCCCGCGTACATGGCCGCCATCTCCGCGGCGGCGGCGTCCGTGAGGGGGCCCAAGTCCAGCGTCGTCAGCGGGCAGCGCGCCGCCGTGCGCCAGGCGGCGTTGACCGGGTCGTCGTCGGGACGGGTCGTCATCAGCAGCAGCGCGGCGCGGCCGGCGACCGCCGCCGCCGCGCGCGCGAGGCGTGCGCTTCCCTCCGGCGCGGCCCAGTGCAGGTCTTCCACCAGCATGAGCAGCGGCGCGCGCTGCGCGGCGGCCGCCGCGAGCTCGGGCAGCAGCGCTTCCCGGCCCGCCGCCCGCGCGGCGTTGTCCATGGCTTCGAAGGCCGGGCGCAGCGCCTCCGGCACCGGCAGGTCGAGCAGGTCGAAGGCGAACGGCTGCCGGGCGGCGTCGAGGCGCCCTTCGGTCGTCGCGCGCGCGATCGCCTCGGCGTCGGACTCCCCGCGCGCCGGCTCCAGCAGGACGCGCACGAGCTCCGGCACCGGGTCGCTGCGCCCGCCGAAGTCGAGCACCTGCGCGGTGACGACGCGGAAGCCCTGGGCCCGCGCGCGCGCGGCGAGCTCGGCCGCGAGGCGGCTCTTGCCGATGCCGGCCTCGCCGCGCACCAGCACCGCCTGGCCGGCGCCGGCGCGGCAGCGCGCCAGCACCTGGTCGAGCAGCTGCAGCTCGGCGTCGCGCCCGACGATGGGGCGCGGTTGCGGCCTCCGGGCGATCGCGCTCACCTGCCAGTGGTCACCCGCCGGCTCGGCATCGGCGTGGCCGCGAACCGCGC
>CAZGTK010000214.1:0-5119 GCA_964528415.1 uncultured Burkholderiales bacterium
TCGAGGGCATGGAGTTCGTCCTGCCCGAATGGTTCTACAACAGCGTCATCGACCGCTCTCTGGTTCTGACCATCGACCCGGCCTATTTCCGGCTGACGGGCGGGATCGAGCGCTGGCTGTATCGCGTCGCGCGCAAGCACGCCGGACGCCAGCCCGAAGGCTGGGCGTTCGAGGTATCCCACCTTCACCAGAAATCCGGCAGCGCGGCGCGGCCGTCCGACTTTGCGCTCGACCTGCGCAAGATCGCGGCACGTCAGTCTCTGCCCGGCTACCTCCTCCAGAGCGAATGGGAAGACGGGCGCGAACTGCTGCGTTTTCTCCCCGAAAATCTATCCACAGTGCCTGTGGATAACCATGTGAATCCTGTCGGGACATTAGGCGCACGCAGTATCGGGACATTAGGCGTAAATTGCGCGCCGGACTCTATAGAAGAATCTAACAAAGAATCTAACTCTTCTTCTTTGACGCGCGCGCACGCGATCCGTGGTGCCGGTGCCGGTGCCGGTGTCGGTGTCGGTGCCAGTGCCGGTTTCGCCCGACGAGGTGCGCCATGATCGTCGCGCTCCTCAATCAAAAGGGCGGCGTCGGTAAGACCACGCTGGCGCTGCATCTCGCCGGAGCCTGGGCGCAGCGCGGCCAGCGCGTCGTCCTGATCGACGCCGATCCGCAAGGCTCCGCGCTCGACTGGTCACAGACGCGCAGCCATGAGGGGCTGCCAAGGCTGTTCAGCACCATCGGCCTGGCCCGTGACACCTTGCACCGGGAAGCCCCTGAACTAGCCCGTGACGCCGATCACGTCGTCATAGACGGGCCACCCCGCGTCGCCGCTCTGATGCGCTCGGCGCTGCTGGCCACCGACCTGGTGCTGATCCCGGTGCAGCCGTCTCCGTTCGACGGCTGGGCCTCGGCCGAGATGCTGACGCTCCTCAGGGAAGCGCGCATCTACCGGCCCGAGCTGGCCGCCCGCTTCGTGCTCAACCGATGCAGCGCGCGCACCGTCATAGCCCGCGAGACGGCCGAGGCGCTGGTTGACCACGATCCGCCCTTGCTTGGCCAAACCATTGGCCAGCGTGTCGTCTTCGCCGACGCCGCGCAGTCCGGCCGGCTGGTATCCGAAATCGGTGCCGACAATCGGGCCACTCACGAGATTGCCGCCCTTGCCTCTGAGATCGACCGGCTTGGCGTGGGGAGGTCCGCGCTATGACCGGACGCACCCGCAAGCCTGGCTTCGCCTCCCGTCCGGGCGATCCCGATAGCTGGATCAAGGCTACCGACAATCCGTCCACCAGCAAGGTTGCTGGCGAGGCGTTCACCGCCCGCCTGACGATCGACATCACGCCCGAGTTGCGCGGGCGCATCAAGGTCGCGGCCTTCCGGCGCGGCATCACCGTCACCGACATGCTGCGCGACCTGCTCGCGCGCGAATTTCCACCCACCGAAGGAGATCCGATATGACCGGCAACGCGGCCCGCCGCTTGCACGGCCGTCCGCTGCCGGACGGGCCTGCGCCCTTCACCACATTGGTCGAACTGACCTTCGACAAACGCAAGGTCGAGCGTTGGATACGGTTCGGCCGCAAGAGCTACGAACAGATCATCGACCGGCGCCGCAGCCTCGTCGGCTTCGGGCCGGAGAGCATATTCGCCTTCGTCCGCTGGGCGGCGGGCGAGCATGGCACGGTCGTTTCGCGCATCGACATCGTGCGCGCCATCGGCCGCGGCGAGCCGTTCCAGACGCTGCCCTTCGTCCGTCCCGGCGGTGACATCCTGCTCCGCCTCGATAGCTGGGCGAAGGTGCAGCGCGCGCTCACCGCCATCGACGCGGTGGAAGCGCTCGGCCTCGATCCGGCCGACGCCGCGCCGGATCACTGGCGGCACGTCCATAACCGCCTGACCGCCGGTCTTGAGCCGCGCGACTACACGCCGGAACGACATGCCGCCTGGCTCCATCGCCGGAGGATCGAGCCATGACGCGCTTCGGCTACGTCATGGTGACGTATTTCGCGGCGATGGGCGTCGCCATCGCGGCGTTCATCCCGACGCCCACCAAACTGATCTGGAACGAAACCGCCAGCGCGCCTATCGGCTTCTACACCGTCGAACCGGCCGACAACATCGAGGTGCCCGAGCTGGTCGCCGTCATGCCGCCCGAACCGCTCGCCGACTTCATGGTCCAGCGCGGTTATGTCGGCCGTGGCGTGCCGCTTCTCAAGCGCGTCCTCGGCCTTCCAGGACAGCGGGTTTGCCGCCTGCGATCCACCATCACGGTCGATGGCGTGGAGATGGGCGAAGCGCTGGAGCGCGATCGCATCGGCCGCGATCTGCCCGTCTGGCAGGGCTGCCGCATCATCGGCGACGGCGAAATCTTCCTGATGAATTGGGAGGTCCGTGACAGCCTCGACGGCCGTTACTTCGGACCCATCCCCGCAAGTTCCGTCATCGGCCGGGCGCTCCCGCTCTGGACCGATGAGGAAGGCGACGGCCGCTACGAATGGCGCGCGCCGACGCATTGATCCCCCCTGAAACCTGCAACCAACGGAGACTTGTCATGCCACAGATCGGACAATTCACTGCCGAGAACGAAACCTTCGTGGGCCGTATTCATACGCTCACCCTCTACCGCGAACTGACCATTGTTCCCGCCGAACACTCGGACGCGGAGAACGCGCCCGCCTATCGCGTCCACCACGGCGCGGAGGACGGCCCGGAGGTCGGCGCAGGCTGGAAAGAGGTCGGCGAAAAGGCCGGCGACTACATTTCGCTGGTGATCGACGATCCCGCTTTGCCGCAGCCGATCCGCGCCAACCTCTTCCAGAACAGCAACGACAAGACGGCGTGGTCGCTACACTGGAGCCGCCCGAAGCCGCGCGGCGGGCGGGACTGAAAGCCATGCGCTATCGAATCATCCCCGCGTTCAAAACCCTCATCCCGTTGTTCGCGGAAAAGCCGTCTCATCCCGTCGTCCCGCTCGGCCACCGGACGGCCGGCGCGCGCAGCGAAGGTCAGGGGCGGCCCCCGGCCGGCGCTTGCGCCTTGCCCTTGACCGCAGCGAGCACGCTGGCAGGCTGGAGGTCGAACGGAGGCAGGGAGATCGGGCGATATGCCGGTCTCTTGCTGGCTGGCGTGCTCGCGGTCGCAGCCTGCCCGGTCGCCGTATCGGCGCAGGCGGCGCCCGTTGCGCGCGTGAATCCCGCCGATCCCTATGCGGGCTTCATCACCGAAGCCTCGCAGCGTTTCGGCGTTCCCGAACACTGGATTCGCGCCGTGCTGCGCGTCGAGAGTGCGGGCGACGTGCGCGCGATTTCGTCAGCCGGGGCGATGGGATTGATGCAGGTCATGCCCGACACCTGGGCGGGGCTGCGCGTCCGCCATGGCCTCGGTCGCGATCCCTACGATCCACGCGACAACATCATGGCGGGCGCGGCTTATCTGCGCGAGATGTGGGATCGTTACGGCAATGTCGCTGCAATGCTGGCGGCCTACAATGCCGGTCCCGGGCGCTACGACGAGCATCGCACGACAGGCCGCGCCTTGCCCGCCGAGACGCGCGCCTATGTCGCCGCGCTCGCCCCGGTCCTGGGCGGCTCGGCCGGGAATGAAACACCCGCGCCAACACCGCCGCCGCCGCCCGACTGGCGCGATGCACCGCTCTTCGTCACGCGCTCGACCGACATGCGGGCTGCCGCTACGCCGTCGTCCGAGGCGCAATCCGGCGACATCCGAGCGCCCGTTCCGGTGCGCGATGCCGTCGATACGGAGCCGCCGACCGGCAGCATTTTCGTAGCCCGCGCCGACGACGGGAGTGCGCCATGAGAGGCGTGTTCCCGCGTTCGGCGCGATCCGTTCCGGTGTTCAGCCAGGCAGGGTTCTTCCTGTCTGGAATCCCGGCAGGAAGGGCAGAAGAGAAGGCAGGAAGGGAGGGCAAGATAAAGGAAACCGGCACTACGCTGGCCGGATTTCTGAAATTGTTGTTGTCTGCACACTGGTTAGGGAAGCCGCGAGCGGCACCCTGTTTTTGGACGGCGCGAGCCGCGATTTCGCGCAAAGCCTTTGCTTTGCTGGGTTTCGACCGGCACCATGGCCGCCGAACGCCCGATTTTCCGCAGTTTCGGCCGGAGGCGCGTCCATGAGCGCCGACGACGAGAACCACTTCCGGCCGAAGCCCGGCCGCATCCGCTCCGACACGCCCAAGCTCGGCAAGGCCAAGAGCTTTCTCACCCAGGCGAAGAAGCTCGCGCGCCAGCACAGCAACAGCCCGTCGCGGTCATCCGCATCGTCCGCGCCCCGCTCCAGATCGTCAGCCGCCAGCAAGGGCGGCAAGGCATCGCGGGGGAGCAGCGGGCCGGGCCTCAAGCGTGGACGCGGCGCGTCGTTCGTGCGTGCCCGCACCCTGTCCGGCGGCTGGAAGCACAGCACGCCGGGAATGCGCCGCGTCGTTGTGAAAACCCGTTATGTCCAGCAGGCCGGAAAGAACGGCAAAGCCGCTGCCCATCTGCGCTATATCCAGCGCGACGGCACGTCCCGCGACGGCGAGCGCGGCCAACTCTATTCCGCGACGGACGACCGCGCCGATGGCGACGCTTTCCTCGATCGCGGCAAGGACGATCGCCACCAGTTCCGGTTCATCGTCTCGCCGGAGGACGGCGCGGACCTGACCGACCTGACCGCGCACACCCGCGACCTCATGCGCCAGATCGAGGCCGACCTTGGCACGAAACTCGATTGGGTGGCGGTCAATCACTACAATACCGGCCACCCCCATGTTCATGTCATCGTCCGAGGCAAGGACGACCTGGGAGAGAACCTGGTCATCAACGGCGACTATCTCGCCAACGGCATCCGCGAGCGTGCGAGCGAGCTGACCACGCTGGAGCTTGGCCCCGTCACCGAGATCGAGCAGACCCGCAAGCTGTCCGCCGAGTTGGATCAGGACCGCTTCACCCGCATCGACCGTGCGATGACCGAGGAAGCCGATGAACGCTTCATCGACCTGCGCCATGAACCCGACGATCCGCGTCGCCAGTTCGATCGGACTCTGCGCCTGCGCCGTCTGGGCAAGCTGGAACAGATGGGCCTCGCCACCGAACACGCGCCGGGCGTCTGGGAATTGAGCGAGCGGA
>CAZGTK010000215.1:0-4798 GCA_964528415.1 uncultured Burkholderiales bacterium
GCCATGGACGGCCAGATCCTGGAGGAAGGCATCTCGGAGGCGGGCGCCATCTCGTCCTGGCTGGCGGCGGCCACCGCCTACTCCGCCCACGGCACGCCGATGCTGCCGTTCTACACGTTCTACTCGATGTTCGGCTTCCAGCGCATCGGCGACCTGATCTGGGCGGCGGCGGACTCGCGCTCGCGCGGCTTCCTGATGGGCGCCACCGCCGGCCGCACGACGCTCTCGGGCGAGGGGCTGCAGCACCAGGACGGCTCGTCGCACCTGATCGCGGCGACGATCCCGAACTGCCGCGCGTACGACCCGTGCTTCGGCTACGAGCTCGCCGTGATCCTGCACGACGGCACGCGCCGGATGCTGGAAGCGCAGGAGGACGTGTTCTATTACGTCACGATCATGAACGAGAACTACGCGCACCCGGCGATGCCGGCCGGCGCCGCGGAGGGAATCCTCAAGGGCATGTACCTGCTGCGCCCCGCCCCTTCCGCCTCGGCGGGAGACGGCGAAAGCGCGCAGGTGCAGCTGCTCGCGAGCGGCACCATCCTGCGCGAGGCGATCGCCGCGGCAGAGCTGCTGGAGACGGAGTACGGCATCCGCGCCAACGTCTGGAGCGTGACGAGCTTCACCGAGCTTCAGCGCGACGCGATGGCGGCGGAGCGCTGGAGCCGGACGGCGGCGGAGCCCGCGCCCGCGGCGAGCTGGTTGCAGCGCTGCCTCGGCCCGACGTCCGGACCGATCGTCGCCGCCAGCGATTACGTGCGCGCGGTGCCGAGCCTGGTGGCGCCCTACCTGCCGCCCGGGCGCCGCTTGACCGTGCTGGGGACCGACGGCTTCGGCCGCAGCGACACGCGGGCGAGCCTCCGGCGCTTCTTCGAGGTGGACCGCCAGCACATCGCCCTGGCGGCGCTGGCCGGCCTCCATGCCGACGGCGAGGTGGAGCCGTCGGTGTTCCGGTCAGCCCCGGCGCGCCTCGGCATCGACCCGCAGGCCCCCGGACCGTGGCGGGACCGGGTTTCCGCGTGAGCACTCGCTCACACGTAATTCATTGAAAAAAAAAGGGGTGCCGTCGTGGCACCCCTTGAAGACATCGGTCTGGAGGAGGAGGAGGAGAAAACAGACCGACGCCCGCGCGCCCGCCGGATGACCGGGGACGCTCGGTTCAATTGGGCCCGCTCAGCAGGCCACAGTTCCGGACCTGCGCGCCCGCGCGCGCTCGGCGGCGACCGCCTTCCGGTAGGTCCGCTTGATTTGTTCCGCCAGGGAAACCGCGAGTTCCCGGATGACCCGGGCCCGCATTGCCTTGGCCTCGTAGATCAGGGCTTGCGATTCCAAGTAACTCATTTTGTTTACCTTACTTTCCTTTCAGGTGACGGCCCGGCCGGACTGGCCGAGTCCTGCGTCAACACCGGTTCAGACACTTTATAAGGACGATGGTGCAACGCAACAACCAATCATTTATCATGCGATGAATTAGTTCAACTAACCTGTGAGTTGATGGCCTACCGTCTCCCGCCGCTGAACGCCTTCCGGGCGTTCGAAGCCGCCGCCCGCCACCTGAGCTTCAAGAAGGCGGCGGAGGAGTTGCACGTCACGCCGGCGGCGATCAGCCACATGGTGAAGGCGCTCGAGGACCAGCTCGAGGTCAGGCTGTTCCGGCGCCTGACGCGCGCGCTCGAGCTCACCGACGCCGGCAAGGCGGCACTGCCCAAGGTGCAGGAAGCCTTCGACTCGCTGGCCGTCGCGGTCGAGCGCACCCGCAGCCACGCCAAGGCCGGGCCGCTGGCGGTCAGCGCGCCGCCGCTGTTCGCCGCCCGCTGGCTGGTGCCGCGGCTCACCCGCTTCACCGAGCTGCATCCCGAGATCAAGCTGCGCATCTCCTCGGCGGTGGCGGCGATCGACGATGGCGGCGGCGTGCCGGCCGAGAGCGAGGCGGCCGAGACCGACGAGGACACGCTGGTCACCATCCGCTTCGGCCGCGGCCGCTATCCCGGCGCGCGCATCGACTGGCTGTTCGACGCGGCCTATTCGCCGGTGTGCAGCCCTCGCCTGCTCAAGGGCGGCAGGCCGCTCGCCACGCCCGAGGACCTGCGCCATCACACGCTGCTGCACGACGACACGGTGCGCGACGTCGCCGAGCGGCTGTCGTGGGAGGCCTGGCTCAAGGCCGCCGGCGTGAGCGGCGTCGACCCGGCGCGCGGGCCGCGCTTCACCAACTCGGCGCTGGCCATCGACGCCGCCGTCGACGGCCTCGGCGTCGCGCTCGGCGTCAAGCCGCTGGTGGCGGACGACATCGCCGCCGGCGACCTCGTCGCGCCGTTCGACGTCGAGGTGGAATCCGGCTTCGCCTACTACTTCGTCTGCGACGAGGCGGTGGCCGAGCGGCCCCAGGTGATCGCCTTCCGCGACTGGCTGCTGCGCGAGGCGGCCGCGGCGCAGCCGCTGCCCGCCCAGGCCTGACCCGCGCGCGCGGGTCAGGGCGCGCTTCGACGGCCGTTGCCGGCGGCGCGCGGCGCGGTCGCCGGTTTCGGCGTGGCGCGCCGCCGCGGCGCCGCGCGGGTAGCGCCGACCGGCGCCGAAGCGCCGAGCCCGCCGAGGTAATCCGCCACCAGCGCGGGCGCGTCCTTCGCCAGCGGGAACGACGCGGGATCGAGCAGCCACGCGTAGATGAGCCCCATGATGAACGCGTCGAGGCCGATCGCGGCCCGGCGCACGTTGATCCCCTCCGGCAGCTGGCCGCGCCGGACCGCGTTGCGAAACGCCTTCTCCGCCATCTTCAGGCCGCCGGCGCGGCATTCGCGGTGGCGCGCGGCGACGACCGCCAGGTCGCCGACGCACTCGCAGCGGTAGCACAGGATCTCCAGCACGCGGCGGCACTGCGCGTCCTCCGCCGTGCGGCGCAGGGTCCGCACGCAGGCGGCGGCGAGCTGCGCGAGCGGATCCTCGGTGCTGTCCTCGGCCGCCAGCCGCATGATGTCCTCCATCGGCAGCAGCACGCGGTCGGCCATCGCCTCGAACAGCTCGTTCTTGTTGGCGAAATGCCAGTAGATGGCGCCGCGCGTCACCCCGGCCGCGTCGGCGATGTCCTCCAGCGAGGTGCGCGACACGCCGCGCTCGCCGAACATGTGCTCGGCGGCGTCGAGGATGCGGTTGCGCGTCTCGAGCGCCTCGTCCTTGGTTCGTCTGACCATCGGTCCCCCGTTTCGCCCGGCGCGCCGCCGGGCCGTCATAGCGGTTTCGTGAAATTCTAATACACTTTACATACATTCACGGCTGTATGTAAACTGCGCAGCCGTGCCGATCGGGCCCACCGGCCCGCTCGGCGACGGCGCGCCGGCCCACCCGCCGGCGCCGCCGCCCGGTTGCGCGACCCACCCTGTTGCGAAGAAAGAAAGACCATGATGAGGCTTCGCCCCGCCCTGCTCGCCGTCCCCGTCGCCGTCCTGCTCGCCGCCTGCAATGATGCCGGCGCCCCGCCGGGGCCGCCCCCGCCGCCGCCCGTGTCCGTGATCACCGTCGAACCGCGCGACCTGCCGGTGTCGTACGAGTACGTCGGCCAGACCGCCGGCTTTCGCGAGGTCGAGGTGCGCGCGCGCGTCACCGGCATCCTGCACAAGCGCAACTTCAAGGAAGGCGCGCCGGTCAAGGCCGGCCAGTCGCTGTTCCTGATCGACCCCGAGCCTTTCCGCGTCGCGGTGAACCGCGCCGCGGCCGACCTCGCGGTGGCGGAGGCGCGCCTCGCGCAGGCGAAGCGCGACGTCGATCGCTTCAAGCCCGCGTTCGACGCCAAGGCGGTGGCGCAGAAGGACTACGACGACGCGGTGTCGCGCGAGCAGGTGGCCGTGGCGGAGGCGCAGGTCGCGCGCGCCCGGCTCGAGGAGGCGAGGCTCAACCTCGAGTGGACCCGCGTCGAGGCGCCGATCGCCGGGGTCACCAGCCGCGCCGTGGTCTCGGAGGGCACCCTGGTGTCCGGGCCCGACGTGCTGCTCACCACCGTCACCCAGACCGACCCGATGTACGTCATCTTCGGCGTGCCCGACCGCGAGCAGCTGGCGATCCGCGAGGAGATCCAGGCCGGCCGCATCCGCCTGCCGGCCGAGGGCAAGTACAAGGTCGACGTCCGCCTGGCCGACGGCTCCACCTACTCGCAGACCGGCGTGCTCGACTTCACCGACGTGCGCGTGAGCTCGATCACCGGCACCACCGAGGCCCGCGCCGAACTGCCGAACCCGAAGGGCCTGCTGCGCGCCGGCGAGTTCGTGCGCGTGGTCATCAACGGCGCCGTGCGCCCGCAGGCGATCGTGGTGCCGCAGCGCGCGGTGCTGGAAGGCCCCCAGGGCAAGTTCGTCTACGTCGTCGACGCCGAGAGCAAGGCGCAGGCGCGCCCGGTGCAGGCCGGGCCGTGGAACGGCGACGCCTGGGTGATCAAGAGCGGGCTCGCCGCGGGCGAGCGCGTGATCGTCGACGGCGTGATCAAGATCGGCCCGGGGGCGCCGGTGCAGGTGGTGCCGGCCCGTGCGGCCGAGCCCCCGCGCGCCGCCGCGCCGGCCGCGAAGTAACCGGGAGGCCACGCTCATGTTCTCCCGGTTCTTCATCGACCGGCCGATCTTCGCGGCCGTGCTCTCCGCGTTCATCGTGCTCGCCGGCCTCGCGGCGATGCGCAGCCTCCCCATCGCCCAGTACCCGGAGATCTCGCCGCCGGTGGTGACGGTGCGCGCGATCTATCCCGGCGCCTCCGCCGAGACGCTGGAGCAGACGGTGGCGGCGCCGCTCGAGAACGCCATCAACGGCATCGAGGACA
>CAZGTK010000215.1:4808-5111 GCA_964528415.1 uncultured Burkholderiales bacterium
CTGGTGACGTTCAACATCGGCGCCGACGTCGACCTCGCGGCGGTCAACGTCAACAACCGCGTCAAGCAGGCCGAGGCGCGCCTGCCCGAGGAGGTCCGCCGCCAGGGCGTGACCGTGGAGAAGGGCTCGTCGGCGTTCCTGCAGGTGCTGGCGTTCTACTCGCCCGACGGGCGCTACGACGACCTCTACACCAGCAACTACGTAACGCTCAATGTGCTCGACACGCTCAAGCGCGTGCCGGGCACGACCAACGTGCAGATCTTCGGCGCCAAGGACTACGCGATGCGGATCTGGGTGCGGCCC
>CAZGTK010000216.1:0-5105 GCA_964528415.1 uncultured Burkholderiales bacterium
CCCGCATTGCGCGGGAGCGGCGTAAAGGGCTATTGGCCGGGCGTCGCGGCGGCGGCTGCCGCCCCGACGCCCCGGTGGGCTACGGGGTCGTCGCCGCGGCCCTGGCCTGAAGATCGCGCTCGAGCTTCTGGCGCTGGCCTTCGGCGATGTTGGCGATCGCGGCCGCCTGGTCGATGCCGACCGGGACGCAGAGCGATGCGCTCACGCGTTGCACGGCGTCCGCCGTCACCGGTTCCTTGGCCACCAGACCGAGGTAGGTGCCCGCGAGCACGGGGTCGGGTTTGGCGCCGGACAGCGCGTCCTGGTATCCCGCCAGCAGCGACGCCGACGATTGCAGCGCCGCGGCATCCGCCCGCGGGTTCAGGTAAGCGCCCGCCGCACCGAGACGCAGCACGTTCTCGCCCGAGATGCGTCCTTCCGCGCCGATGCCCATCGGCTCGGCGTACGGGCAGCTGGCCGCCAGCGATTCCAGAGAAACCGGAGGCGAGCTGTAGGGCGTTACCGTACCGCCGCCCCCGCCGCCGCCCCCGCCGCCATCGTCGGGGACGACGCGGCCGCCGAGATAGCCGGCCTGAGTGGTCGTGGCGGATCTGCCCTCACCCGAGTTGCCGCCGAACTGGCCGGCGCTCGCGCCGGGAGCGGGGTTGCTGACACCGCTGGCGCCGCCCTGGTTGGACGTACCGGTGAAGCCGCCCATGGCCCCGCTTTGCGGTGCACCCGAGGAGGCGGACCCCTGGCGCCCGGCCTGCTGGCCGTGGGCCGCGGGAATCACCCAGTCGAGCGTTTGCGTCGCGGTCCAGCCCGCTGCCGCCGCCAGCAGCGCCGCGATCAGGGCGGCGCGCCGCGGTGTCAGCGCGAATTGTGTGGTTCTCGCACGCATGACCGTCACCTCCCTTCAGCTGCCAGCCCGCTCACTTTCGTGGGCGCGCTCTGCGCGAGCCGCTGGTTCTCGGCGACCTGCGCGATCTGCTCGGCCGCGCCACCGCCGACCGGCGCGCACATCCGCCAGCAGACTTTCTTCACCGCATCCGGCGTCACCGGCTCCTTGGCGACGAGTCCGAGGTAGGTGCCTGCCAGCAGCATGTCGGGATTGGCTTTCGTCAACTCGGCCTGGAAGTTCGCGAGCAGGTAGGGCGACGGCATCTCGCCGGCCGCCGCCGCCTCGGGCGCGATCAGGGCGTACGCCGCCTTCATCCGCGCCAGGTTGGCCTTGGAGTACTGTGCGTCCGCGGTCATGCCCGCGCCGACGTCATCGCACCGTCCGGCGCTGTTCAGCCCCGGGCTCGCGCTCGGTCCGCCGCCGCCCGGCGTCGCCAGCTCGTAGGAGGTGGTGTCGACGGCGTATTGCGTGGGATCGCCGTCGCCCGGATCGTCCGGGGTGTCGGGCAGCGCCCAGCCGCCCCAGTAGCGGAACCGGCTGTGGGCGCTCGGTCCCTGGCCGTAGCTCGGCCCGTAACGCCCGACGCCTTCCGGCACCGCCGCCGACGAGGCCAACCCGCTGCCACCGCCGAAACGCCGGTCGGAGCCGTTGTCGTGCGCGCTCATCGAGCCGCTGTGGGTGCCGCTGGCGTGGCCCTGGTGGCCGGGGTTGGTCCCGTGGCGGGCGCGTTCGCCGCCGCCGCCACCGTCGTGACCTCCGCCACCACCGCCACCACCGCCACCGGAGTGACCGCCACCGCCAGAGGCGTGGCTGCCACCGGACCCGCCTGAATGGCCGCCGCTGCCGCCGCTGCCGCCGGAATGACCGCCGCTTGCGCCGGAGTCGTGACCTCCGCCGCTGCTGTGGCCGCCGCTGCCACCGGACCCGCCGGAATGACCGCCGGATGCGCCGGAATCGTGGCCTCCGCCGCTGCTATGGCCGCCGCTGCTGCCGCCGCTGGTGTGGCCGCCGCTGCTGCCGCCGCCCGAATCGTGTCCGCCGCCCGACCCGTGGTCCTGCGCGTAGGCGCTGGAAATCAAACCGCCGTCCATGGCCCCCAGGTACTCGGTGACGAACGGCGTCGTGGCCAGCGCCAGGGCTGCGGCGCCGATCGCGGCTGCCCAGCTTTTCCTGTGCTGTAGGACTGTGTTCGTCATGATTTTCTCCTTGTTGGATTGGTGCAGCCCCGCCCGGCAACGCCGGGCAGGGCCAGGTGCCGCTACATCAGCCGTGCCAATCGGCGATCACCGACCGCACCGCTTCGGCGTCGGTCGCCATCGCCTCGTCCTGCGTCAGATCGGGGTTCACGCCCGGTGCCGCTGCTTCTTCACCCGGCAGCAACATGATCACGTCCACGGCGTGGACGATCTCCGGCGTGACGGCCATCGTCTTGTCCGACGCGGTGCCGAGGAACAGCGCCGCGAGCTTCTGCGCGTCGTCGAGCGAAACCGCGTAGACCACCGCACCGGTGGCGGGGTCGGTCAGCGTGCCGTCGGTGATGATGTCCTTGTAGAACGCCAGGTTCGCCAACGGCGAGTCGATCCGCACCGGGTTGTATACGACTCCGCCCACCACGACCGAGCCGCCCGCGTCGGCGATGTTCAGCAGCGCCTCGAGCGTCAGCACGGTGCCGTTGTCGGCCGTGAGCGGCGTGCCTTTCACCGCCGGCAGCGCGAGGTTGTAGAAGTCGAAGTTGCTTCCCAGCTCGGCGAGCGAGTTGGTCTCCGCGCGATTCAGCACGCTGTCAGGCGCGCGCGCCACGTTCAGCCGCCCGATGTCGGTCAGCTCCATCCCGCCCCAGATGGGACGGCCGCCCGTCGCGCCTTCCTTGCCCTGCGGAATCGGCGGCCAGGTGGAATGCTCTTTCCAGTAGTCGCTGGCTTCGCGGCCCCACGGGTCGTCGACGCTGGGCGGGCCCTTGGCGCTGCCGCCCGGGCCGCCTTTGCCTTCCGGCCTTCCGCCGCCGCCGGCTTCGCCGCCCTTGCCCATGTGCCCTTTGCCCGCCGGCGGGCCGCCTTCATCGGCCATCGCCACCGGGCCACCGTTCAGATCGTCCCAGACCAGATCCACCGCCAGCGGGGCGGCGAGCAATGCGAACACCGCTGCGCCTGCGATGACGATGGGCTTCAATGTGAGTTTTTTCGTCAGCATTTTGGGCCTCCAGTTGCTTCTTCATCGCTCCTCTGGGGCCTTCCGCCCCCCGGGTCGCTGCCCATGCGGAAGCCTCGGAGCTTGCGACCAGATTGCGCCTGCGCGACCCGGACCGCATTGCGAAATCGCAATCGTCTCGGGCGGTTGACGGGCATCCTTAACAAAAATCAACAATTCGGCGGGCGCGCAAAAGCCGACGGCCGCCTCGAAGGGCGGCCGTCGGGGGAGGGCGAGCCGGACGGTCAGTTCTGGAACGGCATCGTCAGGCGGACGAAGAACTGGTTCTTGTCGAAGTCTTCGCCCGGGACGGTGGAGTTCAGGTTGCGGTGAAGGAAGCTGAAATCGACGAACAGCTGCCGGTCGACGCGCCAGACGACGCCGACGCCGCCGCTCCAGTAGTCGTCGTCGCGCTCGATGCCCTGGTAGTCGGCGTTGGAGTACGAGGCCGTCGCCTGCAGCGTGAGGTTGTTCCGCAGCCGGTAGTCGGCGCCGAGGCCGACGTAGGTGTTGAGGTACGACGACGCCGCCGCCAGCACCGGCGTCACCTGGATCACGGTGGTTTCCTCGACGGTGCGGTCCAGGTAGCCGGAGAGGCGCAGCTTGTCGGTGGCCTGCCACTGGAGCGTGCCGCCGAACGCCGGTTTGCTGACGTCGGCAAAGCGCGCGTCGTCGTACTGCTGGTTCAGGTAGCCGACGTAGGCCTCGGCCTTGAGCTGGCGCGGCAGGTTGTAGCGCACGCCGACCACCGCGCGCCAGCCGTCGGAGTCGCGATAGAAGCCGAGGTCGTCGGGCACGTTGTCGTAGCGGCGGTCGTCCAGCGACGCCTGCACGAACGGCTCCAGCCGCGGCGAGATCTCGTAGCCGACGCGCACGCCGCCGGTGTACTGCCAGCGGTCGCGGTCGTCGTTGTTGATGAGCGCGACGGCGCCGCTGCCGGTGATGAACGGCACGTCCTCGTAGTTGAGGCTCAGCGCGGTGCCGGCAACGCGCACCGACCAGCGCTCGATCTGCTGGAAGTAGCCCGCGTAGCCGCGGCCCGACATGTAGCGGGTCGGCGTGATGCCGTTGCGGAAGTCCGGCGACTCGCGGTCCTCGTGGTCGCGGGCGTAGCGGATCCCGCCATAGACGTTGGCGTCGATGCTGAGATCGCGGCGCCCCTCCGCGCTCACGCGCCAGTCGGTCGTGTCCTCGCTGTCGTAGGTGCCGTACTTGGTGAAATCGGCGCTGCCGCTGAAGTTGAGCGCGTGCTTGTCCCAGTCCGAAACCAGCCAGAGGGCGGGCGAAATCACGGCCGCCTGGTCGTCGAGCCGCGGCGTGTTCGCGTAGAACACGTTGGAGTCGTAGAAGCCGGTCAGGGTGAGCTCGGGGTAGACCAGGTACGAGCCCGCGCGGTACGGGCCGCGCTCCTGCGGCGGCCTGCGCGGCTCGGTCACGCGCCGGCTCGGGCTGTCCGACGGGACCACGACGGGCAGGCGGTCGTCGCGCTGCTCGACGCCGGATTCGACGGACTCGATCGCGCCCGAGGGCTGCTGCGCGGCTGCGACGCCGGCCCCCAGGCATCCGAGCGTGAAGACCATCGCGCGCATCGGCCACCGCTGCTTCGTCATGTTTTTTTCTCCCCGGGTCACGGCTCCGCCGTCCTGGGCGGGCCGAAAAATTAGCGATGGCTAAATTATGAGTTTTCTCATGAAATTACGTCAATATCCTCAGATCCTCTGGTCGGCGGGGTAATAGCAAGCCTAGCGCTGCGGCCCGCGGCCGCCCCCCATGCCGCCACCGTAGCCACCGCCCATGCCGGCACCACCCCCGCGCTGGCCCGGTTGCGCCGGCGGGTCGTCGGGCAGGGTAACGCCGCGTTCCTTGGCGCGTTGCTGCATCTGCCGGTGGTGCTCGGCGCGCACCTGCGCGCGCTCCTGGTCCGAGGAGGCGGCGCGCATGCGTTCGCGGTACTGGTTGCGCTCCTGCTCCGTCATGATGTCGGAGCCGTAGATGCGCTCGCGCGCCTGATCCTGCGTCTGGGTCCGCTCGCGTTCCT
>CAZGTK010000217.1:0-5103 GCA_964528415.1 uncultured Burkholderiales bacterium
CCACGTGGTGCCGCTCGAGTTCGCCCGTAGCGCGGCCGAATCGACGCTGACGGCCCGGCTCGGCGAGCCGGTCAGCGTGTCGTCCGCGCAGGGCGCCCTCTTCCCGCCGCACCTCACGCTGCAGGGGCTCAAGATTGGCGCCGACGGCGCGCTGACCGCGGAGCGCGCGACCCTGCCGGGACTGTCCGGCCTGCTGGGCAACGTCGGCGAGCTCAAGCGCTTCCGCATCGAGAACGTCCGCGTCAGCGAGGCCGGCGTGCAGAAGCTGGCAAAATGGAACGCTGGCGGCAGCGGCGCCGCGCTGCCGGTGGAAGCGGTCGAGCTGCGAAACGTCACGCTCGCGCTGCCCGAGGTCGGCGTGCCCGCGTTCGACGGCGAACTGGTCATGGCGAGCGACGGCAAGGTCCAGCGCATCGACATTACCAGCACCGACGGCCGGATCAGCGGGCAGATCGCGCTCGCCGGCGGAGCTCTCAAGATCCAGGCGACGGCGCAGAGCTGGCAGCTGCCGCTCGGCGCGCCGCTCACCTTCGACAACCTGCAGCTCAAGGCGACGGCGACGCCGGGCCGGCTCGAGGTGGAGCAGTTCGACGGCCTGCTGTTCGGCGGGCGCACCGTCGGCAAGGGCATCGTCACCTGGGGCGGCGGCTGGACGCTGGCCGGCGAGGCCGAGCTGGCCGCGGTCAACGTCGAGGGCCTGCTCAATGCCTACCTGAACACGGCCCCCGTCACGGGCTCCCTGCGCACCAAGCTCGCGCTGGCGATGCGGGGCGAGAGCCTCAAAGGGATGTTCGCCGCGCCGCAGGTGAGCGGCGAGTTCCTGATCGAGCGCGGCGCGCTCAGCAGCGTCGATCTGTCCAAGGCGCTGCGCTCGGGCACGCGCGAGGGATCGCGCGGCCAGACCAAGTTCCAGGACCTGGCCGGCAGGATGGCGCTGGCGCAGAACCGTTACGCCTTCACCGACTTGAGGCTGGGAGCCGGCCTGCTGTCCGCGACCGGCACGGTGGAGGCGGCGCCGGATCAGTCGCTCTCGGGCAGGCTCTACGTGGAGATCTCGTCGGCCGCCAACCCGTTGCGCGGCACGCTGGCGGTCAGCGGCACCTCCGCCGATCCGGTCGTCCAGCGCTGAGGCGCGGCGCGATCGCGCGCCGCGGTCGGCACCGGCCCTTCTAGGGCTGCACCTCGGGATTGAGACTGTAGAGCCCCGTCAGCGTCGCGCTGCCGAGGACGTGACCCTGGATCGCCTTGAGCACGTCCGGCCCGCGGAAGACGCCCTCCACCGGGCAGCGCGCGACATCGAGCGCGTAGAGCGTGAAGACGTAGTGGTGGACGATGGTGTCGTTCCATGGCGGACACGGCCCGTCGTAGCCGAAGTACTGCCCTTCCATGTCCTTGTCCCCGGCGAACCACGCGGTGTAGTCGTTGAGCCCCTGCCGCGCGCCGCGCGGCGCTTCCGGCCCGCTCTTCCCGCGCGGCGTCACGCCGTCGGAGAACTCGCCCTTGTAGATCGGCATCGAGTCCGCCGGCAGATCGACCAGCACCCAGTGATAGAAATCGACGCGCGGCAGGTCCGCCGGAACGTGGCGCCCCTCCTGGTTGACGTCGTCGGGCTTGCTCGGCACGTCGTAGTCGTGGCAGATCAGCACCAGCGAACGGGTGCCCGCCGGCAGATTGGCCCATGCCAGATCCGGGTTGCGGTTCGCCGCCAGCGTCGCGTGGGAGGCCGGATCGGCGGCGCAGAAGGCGTTCTCGCTCGGGATCCGTTCGTTGTCGGCAAAGCAGGCGCTGGTGAGCTTCACGGGTGCCCTCTTCGGTCGGTCTGTGGATTTCGAAGGCGGCCGGCGGAACGCGCCGACCGATCGACGCCGCGTGCGCGACGCGGCGAGCGCTGCAGTGTTCGGTGGAACGAGGCGCTATTTAAGCGTGGCGCGGGGGCCGCGTCAACGCGCCGGCGTCACGCAGCGGGCCCCGCGGCGACGGGCGCGGCGCGCAGCCAGAACGTGACCGGGCCGTCGTTCACCAGCGCCACCCGCATGTGGGCGCCGAACCGGCCGCTTGCAACCGGCACGTGGGATTCCTGCGCGAGCTCGACCAGGCGCGCGAACAGCTTCTCGCCGTCGCCGGGCGAAGCCGCGGGGGTGAAGCTCGCGCGCGTGCCCTTGGCTGTGTCCGCCGCCAGCGTGAACTGCGGCACCAGCAGCAGTCCGCCGCCCACGTCGCGCAAACTGAGGTTCATCCGGCCGGACGCGTCGGGAAACACGCGATAACCGAGCAGCCGCTCCAGCAGCCGGCGCGCCTCGGCCTCCGTATCGTCGCGCTCGACCCCGACCAGCACCAGCACGCCGTGCCCGATCTCGGCGACCGTGGTTCCGTCCACGTCGACGCGCGCGGCGGCGGCGCGCTGCAGCAGCCCGATCAAGCGCGGGCCCGGCCGCGGCGGGGATCGTGGCGCGTGAGCCCGCTACCAGCCGGCCGCCATGCGGCGCGGACTCCAGTTTTCCACCGCGGCCGTGAGCTGCTTCACCTTGCCGGCGTCGAGCTTCGCGGCCGAGGCTTCCTTGATCTGGGCCGCCTGCTCCTTCTGCTCGCGCTCCAGGTCGAATTTGTTCTCGACCAGCGTGCCCCAGAAGAACGCCCCTTCCGGATCCACCGGCACCTCCGGCGACGCGTACAGGCGGGCGAGCTCGTACTGCGCCATGGTATGGCCCTGCTCCGCCGCGCTCATGAGCCACTTGGCCGCCTTCTCGGTGTCCTTCTGGGTGCCCTTGCCCTCGAGGTACATCATGCCCGCCGCATACTGCGCGCGCGGAACGCCGAGCTTGTGCCAGTTACGCGCATACCACGGTCGCCCGGCTTCCTCGAACAGCTCGAGCGCCCGTTCCGGGTCCTGCGGAACCTCCTTGCCGTCGCGGTAAAGCACGCCGAGCTCGTAGCCTGCCACGACGTTGCCCCAGTTGAGCTCGCGCTCGAGCTGCCTCACCATCTGCTTGGGGTCGGAGATCTTGAGCGCGGCGTCGGCGCGATCGGTCAGTTCGTCGGCGTGCGCGGCCGCGCCGGCCAGCATGGCTATCACCGTCAGCACCAGGCGTATCATCGTTTCCTCCTCCTTGCGTTTGTTGGCGACTGCGGCGCGGTCGGGCCACCCCGCAACCCCCTTCGACAACCGATTCGCGGAATCGATCCTCGCCCCAAGCGCGCGCCGTGCGCGGCGCGATCGGGTCCGCTCAGGGTCGCCGACGGGCCAACCCGGCCGCCGGCGGCCGCGCACGCGGGCCGATCACGACGCGCGCCTGCGCCGTCGGTCCCTGCCGCGGGGCCGGACGCTTGCTGCAACCGGAGCGGACTTCAGTGATCTTCGAGGCGGGTGTAGGTGTCTTCCGCGGGCTCGCCCGTTTCCGGTTCGATCCAGTCGGCGATGCCGAGCTCCGCTTCGACTTCTTCGAGCGACTCGTCGGGCGCGAGGTCCCCTTCGTCGTCGCTGAATTCCATGTCCCGCACCGCCTCGAGCAGCGAGGGAAACGGCCCGTAGACCGCCTCGGTTTCCTTGTCCTGCCAGTAGAAGCCGTCCGGGCGCTCGATGATGCGCGTGTTGTCGTCGTCTGCCGGTGTTTCCGGGATCGGTTGCGGCATGGAAATCTCCTCTAGCCTGCCATGGCCGTCATCGTTATCAGAACACCGTGAGATCGGATTTGCAACCCTGGATTTCCGCACATGGCGCGTCGCGGGCATACGCCGTCGAGGGCCGCAACCCCCGGGGTCTTCAGCCTCCCTGCGCGGGCGCCAGCAGGCCCAGCGCCGCGCCCGCATCCGTCAGCCGCGCGCACTGATCCTTCGTCAGCGCGACGTTGGCCGGGCTGGTTTCGTCGCGCATCAGGTTGCCCGGCAGATCCACGTGCTCGCCGCTGTCCATCAGCACGTGGGCGAGCTCGTGCGCCAGCGCGACGCCGGGGTCGCGGACGCTCTCGATGAGCCACACCGTGTAGGCCAGCTCGGGCCGCGTGGCGCTGTTGCCGCGCCCGATCGCCTCGGCCTCGAACGGCACCGGCTGGCGCGTCTCGCGCACGAAGTACAGCGTCGGCCTGGCGAAAGGCAGCGCGCGCGCGAGTTCGCGTCCTGCCGCCGTGGAGAAATCCGCGAACCGCTCGGCGCCGTCGACCCGATGCAGCGTGGCGGCGGCCACGCGGACACCGCACTGGGTGAGTATCGCGGCCGCCTCGCGCAGGGCGGCGACGACCTGCTCGTCGGTCCAGCGGCTGCGCTCGAGGATCACCAGCGTGGGCGCCAGCGTCCAGCGGGACGCCGCGGGAGCCCCGTCCGGATAGATTTCGGCGGCGCCCAGCGCGCGGCTTGCAACGACGGCCGGCGTACCGGCGGCCCCCGCGACGAACGTCGCGAGCAGAGCCGCCGCCGCGAGCGCGCTACGCCATCGCCGCGCGCCGGGGGCGGAAGTAGGTCGTGTCATCGTAGAAGCGCTCATCGTCGGCGCGCTCGCTCCAGCCCGGCACGCCGAGCACCGGCACCGGCGTCAGCGCGGCGCGCAGATCGTCGCCCTCGGCCGCGGCAATCGTCGCCGCGAGCGCCGCGTCGAGGCGCGCGATGAGATCGCCGCGCGGCAGCGCCAGCGCCGAGGGCGGCAGCGGCACGACGAGGCCGTGTCCCGTCATGCCGACGAACGGGGCGAGCGCCTTTTCCATCAGGCCGTGGCCGAGCAGCACGAAGCGCGTCGCCCGCGCCAGGTCCGCACGCCGTTCCCAGAACAGGCTCTTCCAGCGGCGCTCGCGCAGAAGATCGACGAGCAGAGGCTCGGCGCAGGCGAGCACCACGCCGGATTCGTCGAGCAGCGTCAGCCCGTCGCGCAGGCGGCCGCGGCCGGCGCCCGCCGGGCCGCCGGCCGCGGCCGCCTGCGCGAGGGCGCGGTAATGGCGCGCGTTCATCGCCGCCTTCGCGCGCGGGAACAGGCACCAGGCGAACGCGTTCAGGACGTCGTGCCAGCTGCCTGCGCGGGTTTCGATCTCGCCGGCGAGAAAGACCCGCTGCTCGTAACCGTCCTCGAAGCGGGCGCGACGCGCGCGCGGCGGCACGAACGCGACCGGCACCCCGTGC